>CAYJUB010000326.1:0-3660 GCA_964373145.1 uncultured Moraxellaceae bacterium | reverse complement strand
TCGCTTTTGCACCACGTGCGCGCATTTGGGTAAATGCCGCGTGACCTGGTGTGTCAAGGAAGGTAATCACGCCGCGTGGCGTTTCCACGTGGTATGCACCAATATGCTGAGTAATTCCGCCCGCTTCGCCAGCTGCTACTTTTGCACGGCGGATATAATCGAGCAATGAGGTTTTACCATGGTCAACGTGACCCATGATGGTAACTACTGGCGGACGTGTTTTCACATTGCCACGATCAGCAACCGATGCCATCAATTTATCTTCAACCGCAGTATCACTGACCAGAACTGGATTATGTCCAAGCTCTTCAACCACAAGAGATGCGGTTGATTGATCTATTACTTGATCTTGGGTAACGATTTCACCCATTTTCATCAACGTCTTAATGACTTCGCGTACTTTAAGAGCCATTTTTTGAGCCAAATCAGCAACCACAATTTGTTCGCCAATTTGTACGTCATACACTTGTTTTTCAACTGGTTTTTCAAAACCATGTTTGTTGGTTTGGCTGGTTTTTATACCACGTGGCTGTTGACGGAAAGATTGCTCTTCTTGACGACCACCACGAGTACGGCCTTTACCTTTACCCGCGCCGGCAGTACCCGGTGTTGCTGTACCACGTTTGATATCACGATTTTCTTTATCGAATGATTCTTCGTATGCACGGCCGACCAGACCTGCAGCCAATGGCGCGGTATCATCAATTTTACGATCAGATGCGCTGCCATCGGCGTATTTAGTCGCCATTTGACGCATTTGTTCAAGCGTACGCTGTTGCGCTGCTTCTGCTGCTGCGCGACGCGCTGCTTCTTCTGCCGCTTTTAAACGTGCCGCTTCTGCTTCGCGAACTTTTTTCTGTTCAGGTGTTTCATCAATTTTAACAGCGCGTTTTTTAACAACGACTTCTTTCTTCTCTGAAGCTTTTTTCTCAGTTTGTTGACGCATTGCATCGAGTGTCGCTTGATGTTTTGCATCCGCTTCAGCGCGCGCTTTTTCAGCCGCTTTCACGTCATCAGATTTGTTGTCTTGTGCTTTTTCTTGCGCAGACGCTTGAATGCTGGCTTGAATGCGTGCTTTAGCTTCTAATTCAAGCTTTGCGCGTTCAGCGATTTGCACTGAAGGATCTGGTTTAACGAACGTATGTTTCTTACGGACTTCGACGTTAATGGTTTTTGCTTTACCGGTAGAGCTGGCAACTTTAGCAGTACCGAGCGTTTTACGCTGCAAGGTAATTTGCTTGTCTTGGGCGGCTTGACCGTGGCTCTGTCTTAAGTGAGCTACCAATTTTTCTTGTTCACTGTCCGTGACAAGCCCTGTTGCTGCACGCGCAGGTAATCCTGCTTCAACCAGTTGTGCCAGTAATTTTTCAACTGGACGACCGACTTGTTGTGCTAATTCGTTTACGGATTTATCCGCCATGTGCTGCTACCTTATATACTCAAAACCATCATTCAAAATCATTAAGTTAAATCATGTGAGCCATCCTGTTGATGACCCAGCGCGCAGGCGCTCATATTAAGAAAACCATGCCAGTACAACTCCAATCGTTGTCAGGGCGTGTGTTGTGAAAATCATTAAACGCACGCTAAAAATGTTGTGGCGCACCTTGACCTTAATCTTAAGAGCAAAGTGCGCCGCTTGAATTAGGTAAACCAAGACTCGCGGGCTTTCATAATCAATTTACCAGCAGTGGCTGAATCAACACCGAGGTCTTCGAGATCGCCCACCGCTTGGTCTGCCAAGTCGTCAACCGTCACGATACCGTTCGCTGCCAATGAGAATGCGAGATCACGATCCAAACCTTCAAGTGCCAGCAATTCATCGCTTGGGTCTTGGATGCTTTCTTGTTGCAGCAATTCATCCGCAATCGATGCGTCTTTCGCACGTGTTTGCAACAGCGTGATGGTGTCGTCATCCAAACCTTCAATTTCATGGAAGGTTTCTGCAGGAACATAAGCCACTTCTTCTAACGAAGTGAAGCCCAGTTCAACCAATGCACCCGCTAAATCTGATTCAATTTCTAAACGTTGTACAAACAGATCCACATATTGTTGTGATTCTGATTGTTGACGTGCACGGTATTCATCTTCCAGCATCATATCGAGACGATAGCCAGTCAATTCAGACGCTAAACGTACGTTTTGACCTTGTGTACCGATTGCACGTGCGAGTTGATCGCTGGCTGCAAAGATAATGTCCGCACTGCGTGCATCTTCATCGAGCACGATACCTGAAACGTCTGCTGGCTCAAGTGCGCTGGCGATATATTGTGCAGGATCATCTGACCAGATCACCACGTCAATGCGTTCGCCTTCGAGTTCTTGTTGTACCGCTTGAATACGTGTGCCGCGCATACCAATACATGCGCCAACCGCATCAATACGATGATCGTTAGTTTTCACTGCGATTTTTGCGCGAACGCCCGGTTGACGTGCAGCACCTTTGATTTCAATGATTTCTTCACTGATTTCAGGCACTTCTTTACGCATCAATGCAATCAGCATTTCTGGACGTGAGCGAGACAATAAAAGCTGTGCGCCTTTTCCATCACGATTCACGCTATACAAAATCGCGGTGACGCGTTGTTTTGCACGCAGCATTTCACGCGGGATCATTTCTTCACGCGCCAAATAACCTTCAGCGTTGTTGCCTAAATCAATGATGAAGCCATCTTTGGTTTGTTTTTTCACTTCGCCGTAGATTAGCTCGCCAACACGTTCTGCGTATTCATCAGCGATCATTGCGCGTTCAGCTTCACGAATCTTTTGTACGATGACTTGCTTTGCAATTTGCGCTGCAATACGACCGAATTCAATCGATGGAATCTGTTCTTCGCGAACATCACCGAGTTTCCACTTCGTTGGATCCAAGTCAGACAATGCGTCTTGCAGGCCTGGCATTTCATGATCTTCATCAGAAACGACTGTCCAGACACGGAAAGTATCGTACTCGCCTGTTTTACGGTCGATGGCTACACGGAGATCGACTTCATCGTGTTCGTAGAATTTTTTCTTGGTTGCAGCAACGAGCGCCTGTTCCATAGCCTCGAAAATTGCTTCACGGCTTACGCCTTTTTCGTTGCTGACGACTTCCACGACGGTCAGAATTTCACGACTCATAGGTCACCTTTGATTTCGAAAATCATTTTAAAAAGTTAATCTAAAAAACCTAAAACAATACTGCTGATATTGAACGTTTTCATACGCCATTAAACAGGCGCGTACACCAAATTTGCTTTATCAATATTATCTGCGTCAATGATGACATTTGCACCCTCTAACGTCACGGTTAATACTTCATTTTCAATTGAAACGAGTAGACCAGTCAGTTTACGACGATTTGCAACGGGCGCAATCAAACGGAAATGAATCGTTTGACCGACATACGCATGCATCTGATCAAGGGTAAAGAACGGACGATCCCAACCCGGTGACGACACTTCAAGGATATATTCACCTGAAATTGGATCATGCACATCGAGTACGCCATTGACTTGATGGGTCACTTTTACGCAGTCTTGTACACCAATACCTACGCCGACTTCTGAAGTTTCTCCATCAAAGTCTTCATCGGAGGCATCATTAACATCATCTGCTGGTTCGATATCCGCTTGATCTGGATTAGACGCAGGAACAGAAAAACCCGCTGGCAATGCGGGT
>CAYJUB010000325.1:0-3666 GCA_964373145.1 uncultured Moraxellaceae bacterium | reverse complement strand
GTCAAGAAGTTACTGTTAAAGTACTTAAATTCGACCGCGATCGTAACCGCGTCAGCTTGGGTCTGAAACAATTGGGCGAAGATCCATGGGTAGCAATCATGAACAATTATCCAAAAGGATCAATTGTTGATGCACGCATCACCAACCTGACTGATTACGGCTGTTTCGCTGAAATCGCTGAAGGTGTTGAAGGTCTGGTTCACGTGAGTGAAATGGATCACACCAACAAAAACATCCACCCATCTAAAGTCGTTCAAATTGGCGACGAAGTAAAAGTGATGGTTCTGGAAGTTGATCAAGAGCGTCGTCGTATTTCTCTCGGTATCAAACAAACTCGTGCTAACCCATGGGATGAGTTTGCTAAAGCGCATGAAAAAGGCGAAAAAGTATCAGGTACCATCAAGTCAATCACTGACTTTGGTATTTTCATCGGTCTGCCTGGCGGTATCGATGGTCTGGTTCATTTGTCTGATATTTCTTGGAGCGAGCAAGGCGAAGAAGCCATCCGTCGCTACAAGAAAGGCGACACCGTTGAAGCGGTTATCCTTTCTGTTGATGCAGAAGGCAATCGTATCAGCCTAGGCGTTAAGCAAATGAGCAACGACCCATTCAACGACTACACAGCGACCAATGATCGCGGTGCAATCGTGAAAGGCACTGTGACTGCTGTTGATGCAAAAGGCGCAACTGTGAACCTCGGTAGCGATATCGAAGGCACATTGAAAGCTTCTGAAATCAACCGTGATCGCGTAGAAGATGCAACTAAGCATCTGACCGTTGGTCAAGAAATCGAAGCGAAGATCATCAACGTTGATCGCAAAACTCGTTCAATCAACTTGTCAATCAAAGCGAAAGATGAGTCTGAAGACCGTGATGCGGTAAGCAACTTGAAAGCAGCAACTGCTGCTGCAGACACTGGTGTTAAAACCATTGGTGACTTGATCAAAGCTGCTCAAGCAAAATAATTAGTATTTACTAATGAAAAAAAACCGTCTCAATGAGGCGGTTTTTTTATGCCAATTTAGGAACTGGTTTGACTAAGGTCAAATTCGATTATAGTATTGTATAACAGCAGTATTTTAGGGTAGACGTGCTGACTTCTTGGTGTTATGTTGTCGCATAGGCTTTATTGTGATCAATGAGTTAGTGGAGAGATGCTCAACTGATTTCTAAGGCTGATCAATTTGTAAGTGTGGTGGTTTAATTTGTTTTGCAGTGTTGTGGTGAATTTTTGGATGTATCCCTCAAAAAAGTATATGGAGTGACGTTGTTATGACTACTGGATTAAATAAGTCAGACATTATTGACCGCATGGCTGGTCTTCATCATCAACAATCTGAGCCAGCAATCGAAGAAGCTGTCAAAGTGATGCTCGAGCAAATGGTTGATACCTTGACCGATGGCAATCGTATTGAAATTCGTGGTTTTGGTAGTTTTGCACTTCATCACCGTGCTGCGCGCGCTGGACGTAACCCAAAAACGGGTCAATCCGTGGCGGTTGAGGCTAAATCTGTTCCTCACTTTAAGCCAGGTAAAGCATTACGCGATGCGGTCAATCCAGAAAAGTAATTCGTAGACATATACAGACGCACAGGGATGTCGTTTGGCTGAGCAACCCATACTTAGAGTGAATTTAAGTATGGGTTGCGCGTCTTTCAAAAATTATAATTTCGGAGAATTAACGATGCGTTTTATTTTTCTCATCTTGTTAATCGCACTATTCGGTTATTCCATGGCTTTAGTGCTTGCGAATAGTACGAATACCCAAGTTGATTTGTTGTTTGCTCAAATCCCAACCATGAATCTAGGGTTACTCTTGGTCATGACGCTGGTATTGGGCATTATTACAGGATTGCTGCTTGGCGTTCATGTATTTCGAGTGATTCAAACCCGTTGGGAAATTAAGCGTTTGAATAAAGAGTTAGAGTTGGTTCGTGCGCGCCACATTCAAGCCGCAGCGGCTGCAGCAGCGGCTACTGCATCAACGGCTGTGACACCTGCACCAGTGAAGCATGACGATGTTACGATTGTGCCACCGATGATGTAGTCATTGGTAGTGAATTTATAAAAGTCGAGTATAGCTCGGCTTTTTTTATGCCTGAATGTCGGGGTGGGAAAGTTGGATTCAACTATTGTGATCGCTGTACGGTATAATACGGCAATTCAAAACCATACAAGCCTTGCCAGTATTCTAGTAAGCGCTGTTGAGCGGTTAAGCATTCTAATTATTTTGATTTAAGTGAGTTTACTCAATGAGTTTAATCGTCGCATTAGATACCCATTCTGAATCTGCTGCATTGGCTTTAGCAGATCAGCTTGATCCTGCTCAATGTCGGGTAAAAGTGGGTAAGGAACTTTTTACCTATGCGGGCCCTGCGGTTGTGAAGTCTTTGCATGCGCGTGGCTTTGAAGTGTTTTTGGATTTGAAGTTTCATGATATTCCAAATACAACGGCACAAGCAGTTCAAGCTGCTGCTGATCTGGGTGTGTGGATGGTGAATGTCCACGCTAGTGGCGGGCGTAAAATGATGCAAACTGCTGCTGAGCGTTTAAGATTGGGTGGATATAAAACACATCTGATTGGCGTGACGGTTTTAACGTCAATGACGGCTGAGGATTTGGTTGATCTTGGTATTTCTGAGACGCCTGAACGGCATGTTTTAAGGTTGGCTAAGTTGGCTCAAGAGAGCGGGTTGGCAGGTGTGGTGTGTTCTGCTCAGGAAGCGACTATGTTGCGTGCGCAGTTGGGTCAGGACTTTCTATTAGTGACTCCCGGGATTCGTCCAGCGGGCAGTAATTCTGATGATCAGAAACGTATTGTTACGCCAGTGGATGCGATGAAAGCAGGGGCGAGTCATCTTGTGATTGGTCGTCCGATTACGCAATCAGAATCACCGAAGCAAACTGTGTTGGATATTTTGGCGAGTTTGAAGTGAAATTTGGAGACTTTTACAAAAGTGAGGAGCCAGCTTTAGATGTTTTCAAACAGTGTCATGAAATAGTCTTTTTTGGCAGTGACGGAAATACGGAATATTTGGAGCGTATTAGTTCAAAGGCTAGATTGGTTTACCTTATATGGTGCTTTGACGGAGAAGTTCACAATGGTGGCTTTGACCAATTGTTTTTTAACTCACTTGGCGACCACTGTTTAGAAATATTTGAAGCGCTACGAAAATTAAATGCAATGAAGTCTTATGTACTACTTGAAAAAGCCATAGGTTGGTTTCCTAATTCTGCCCCATCAAGTGACAGGGAAGAGCGCTGGAAGCAGCTGAATCTTTTAGGGGATGATGAGCAGTTTCAAGCAGCTTTGAATATTTTAGATAATGAATTTTATAAATACGAAGACAACCTAGTCGAACTTCTGAACGACTTTGTTAGAAACAACCAAGATGAAAAAATTACTGCATAAGCCATGTTGCTATTGTAGGGTGGATATTGTGCACCAATTTTATTGATTCAACTCAATAAGGGTGCGCAGTACGCACCCTATAATTGCTTAATCAATACCGCACATTTCGACAGGCTCAATGAGCTACTCCGCTTTAGTATTAAATTTTTGAGACAATAAAAAACGCCCAATAAAGGACGTTTTTTGAAGCGCTGCAAATATTATTTTGCGAGTGCTTTGATATGACCGTTTAGGCGGCTCTTGTGACGAGCAGC
>CAYJUB010000324.1:0-3677 GCA_964373145.1 uncultured Moraxellaceae bacterium | reverse complement strand
AAAACACATTACTGGCTTTGACACTGACCTTAAACTCATGAAAGTTTAAGCGATCCAAAATATCGATATGACGCATCGCCGACTCAAGCAAGGCTTGACCCGTTGGTTCGGTGTATTTGATCTGTAGGTCTTTCTCAAGTGAACCTGCATTGACGCCGATACGAATGGAAATATCATGATGACGTGCTGCGGCAACCACTTCACGCACCTTTGCATCGCTGCCAATATTACCGGGATTGATGCGTAAGCAATCTGCGCCTAAATCAGCAACTGCCAATGCAATTTTATGATCAAAATGAATATCGGCAACTAGCGGCACATTGACTTGTTTACGAATTTTTCCGAAAGCTTCTGCGGCTTCCATGCTCGGCACCGATACACGGACAATATCGGCACCCGCGTTCACACAACGATTAATCTGATCTACGGTTGCTTGCACATCACAAGTTTCAGTATTGGTCATCGTTTGAATACTAATCGGCGCATCACCGCCAACATAGACAGAGCCGACGCGAATCTTCCGAGTTGGTTTACGAACAATAGGCGAATGGTGCATAAAAGCGGTTCCTACTTATTACTGAATCTATTTTTAATCGTTAATAATATTTATTAACGCAGCAACGAATCAATCAACTTAGCGTGATAAACGGAACGACGCATGGCCATCAACCGTATACGATGACAAGTCAATTTGCTCGTTATTCAAACTCAATTTCACGGATGGCGCGTCCGATAACGTAATGCTAAACGGTGATGAGCCTGTCAATGTTAAAGGCTTGTCGGTGCTTTGTGTGCCACTGACCAATGTCTTGCCGGTTGAATCTTGTACGGTCACATCACTTGCTTTACTCAACGTCAGTACCAGCTGATCGGTTGTACTTTGTGCTGTAGCGACTGGTGGCAAAGCGGCCATAGGCGTTGATCGCACTTGTGGTAACGGCGAGTTCGTCGTCGGCGTGCCATACTGAGCGTTCTCGTTTAATACCACCGTTTGTGCAGCGTCAGTTGTATTTGCGTCTGAACCTTTCATTTTTTTCAATAAAGGACTTAGCAACAAAAATAAAATGACCAAAGCAATAGGGACTAAAAACCACCACATCCAACGATTACTTTTGCGTGAACGCGTCTGTAATTTTGCCAATTGCTGTAACGGAGAATTTTCTAAGGAATGATTACTCGACAAACCCGTCGCGCTGGTATAAATCTCATTAAATTGAGCAATCAATGCATCAGAATCAATACCCAGTAAACGACCATATCCACGCAAATAACCACGAATAAACGCAGGTTCAGGCAAAGACTTATAATCATCCGCCTCAATCGCTGTCAGTAAACGTTCACTGATATTCAGCTCTGCAGCAATTTCTTTTAACTCACGTTGTTTCAACAAACGTGCTTGGCGTAAACGCTCGCCAGGACGTTGAGCATTGGTGGGTGTTGTTGAAGACAGTGGCAAACTTGACGTGGACATCGGACTACCTGAAGAAACGGATGGATCGGTGTTGTAATGGGTGTTTTGAATAGCAATTGGGTTTGAGTCTATACCTGTGTCGTGGCTGACTTTTACAGTTGGTACAGCTGGAGCAGCCACTTTTGGTTCAATGACGACATTTTGGTCAGGGACTTTCGGTTCGCTTGGCAAATCAATTGCAGGTGAATCAACCTGATTGGGTTGAGCGCCATCAATTGGTTTATTTTCTGGCTTTAATTCCATGCTGCCCCCGTTTTCACTAACTCTCGATAGCGTAGGTATTCATCGCTGTTAGGATAAACCTGTTCTAAACGCTCGGAAAGGGATTGTAAGCGACCCGTGTCCTGAGACTCCTTCGCGATACGCATTCCCAACCAAAGTGAACGAGCACTTTGCGGCTGATCCGCAGAGAGCTGCAAATATTCATCATATAAAGTACGTGCAGCTTGGATACGATTTTGCTTCAGAAGCAACTCAGCCAATTCAAAACGCGCAACCACTGAACCGCGATTCACCTGAAGTGCCTGAGTAAATATACGTTGAGCGTCAGCTTGCTTACCTAAAATAAGTGCAGTACGTCCTAGGTTTTCTAACGCCGCACCTCGGTCTGCATAACCTAACTGCGAGCCCGCAAGTTCAAATTGGGTATACGCCTCTGCATATCGTTTGCGACTACTTAAAAATACACCATAGTTATTACGCGCTTGTGCGAAATCTGCTTTATCAGAAATTGCACGTTTAAAATACTCTTCGGCTTTAATTTGATTGGGCTCACTACCCTCACGTTGCAGCAACACGCCCATCATATTATTGGCTTCTGGCAACCGCGGGAAAGCGTCTAAAGCATCAGCCAAGTTACGTTGCGCTGCATCTAAATCACCAACACGAATATATTGCGCGGCAATACCAACTCGCGCACGTGCTGCTGCTTCAGGATTTGCTGCACTTTGTCCAGTTTTCATCATCGATACTGGAGCAGTAGAGGTACTCTCACAACCTGAAAGCATAATAACGCTTAAACCACTACATACCAGAAATGCAGCAAAACCATACGATTTACTTTGGCGAACAAAACCACTAACGCTTTGAATGGCGTTTATTCTTTGGAATTGCTTATTGCGCATCATTGTTAAGAGCCTCGTGTTCTCAATATCTCGCGTCGCTGACCCGAAGTCGGCTCAGCTGTTCGCTTTTCAATATCTTGCTTACTGTTTTGATGTTCAACAATCTTTTGTTTCCATTTTTCCGCACGACGAGTCCGATCTGCAACCTGCCCAACCAATTGACCACATGCCGCATCAATATCATCACCGCGTGTCATCCGCACCGTACACACATAGCCTGCATCAGACAATGTCTGCTGAAATGCCATGATTCGATTACGACTAGAACGCTCGTATGGCGCATGCGGAAACGGGTTAAATGGAATCAGGTTAATCTTACTGGGTAAATCGTTTAAGAGTTGTATCAATTGTTTAGCGTGTTGCGGTTGATCATTGACACCATCCAACATGACGTATTCGATCGTCACATGTTTTTTACGTGATGGCTCTAATGCATCATCTTGGTCGTCTGAATCTTTCGATATTTGATTCTGGGCAATTTTGGCTTTGACCGCTTTATGTTGCGCAGATTTATCTGACATTGGCGCACCGCGAGCAACATAGCGACGTGCAGCCGCCATGAGTTCAGACAATGGATATTTTTTATTAATAGGAACCAATTCGTTACGTAATTCGTCATTCGGCGCGTGCAATGAGATTGCTAACGCCACGTCAATCACATCACCCAACTTATCAATCATCGGCACAATACCCGACGTCGACAATGTCACACGGCGCTTCGACATACCATATGCATGATCATCCAGCATGAGCTGCATTGAAGCGACTACAGGTTCGAAGTTCAGTAATGGCTCACCCATGCCCATCATGACGACATTGGTCACGGTACGTGTACGATCACCGACTGGCGTATCTTCCATGTAGGATTGATTCGCCACCCAAAGCTGACCGATGATTTCGGCAGGCAAAAGATCACGCTGAAAACCCTGCTTTCCTGTACTGCAAAAACTGCAATCCAACGCACAACCCACTTGTGAAGAAATACATAAAGTTTTGCGGCCATCAGCAGGAATCAGAACGGTTTCAACCAATGAACCTGCGCCTTCACCTACGCGAAACACCCATTTACGAGTACCATCATT
>CAYJUB010000323.1:0-3679 GCA_964373145.1 uncultured Moraxellaceae bacterium | reverse complement strand
TTTGGTGAAATCACGCCGCATGAAAAAGGTAAATTATTCACCTTCATCACCACTGCAAAAGTGAAAGGCGAAATCGTTTGGGAAAGCGTTGCGTATTATTTGGCGCGCGGTAAAACCGACGGTGTTGTGCCGAAAGCTGAGAAAAAAGAAACGCGTTTAACTGCGAAAGCAAATGACATCAATGTCGACTTCGATCTGCCAGAAGATTTAGGTCGTCGTTATGCGCTGATCAGTGGCGATTTCAATTTCATTCATATTCACGCAGTGACTGCAAAAGCGTTTGGTTTCAAACGCGCGATTGCACATGGCATGTGGACTAAAGCGCGTTCAGTTGCATCATTGGGCACATTGCCAAATGCATACTTCTTGGATGTTCAATTCAAATTGCCAGTATTTTTGCCGAACAAAGTTCATTTGCAAGCACAGAAAGTAGGTAAGAAAACGACGTTCGAGTTGACTGGCGTGAAAGATGGCAAGCCACATTTGATCGGTACGCTACAAGCGCGCTAATATCATTTAAGTAATTGTTTAAAAACGACTCTTCCTTAGAACAAGTGAGAGTCGTTTGTTTTTATCATTTTTAATAATAAGATTTTTGGAATCCTCATGAATAAGAAACACGCGGTAGAACTCTCTAATTTTTCTAAAACAATTATTTTGACGACAACATTACTATTCTCTCTAGGGTTTTTTTCTACGGTCAATGCGCAACAAAGCGTCGTTGAAAATCCACTGCTGCCATCCGCACCAGTCAGATATGGCAGTTATAGTAATTCAGTCAGTCGTGTTCAAACCCAGCCTGCCACACCCCCTGCGACTCAAGCCAAAACTACGAGCACCGTGAAGAAAGAGGCGAGTGCGGGTACAGTTAATATCAATAGTGCGAGCGAAACTGAATTAGTTGCTTTGCCCGGAATTGGCCCGTCAAAAGCCAAAGCGATTGCTGAATATCGTCAGCAACAAGGTGGCTTTAAGTCGATAGATGATTTGCAGCAAGTAAAGGGCATTGGTCCTGCAACGCTGGAGAAGTTAAGGGCGCGTGTGACGTTGTAGGTTTATATTCCAAAGCCTACATAGCTCACTGAGCCTGTCGAAGTGTGCGGGGATAGGGAACGCACTTCGACAGGCTCAGTGATCTGAATGGTGAGAGTGTGATCAAAAAAAGCAATAAAAAACCGCTGACGAATCAGCGGTTTTTTTGCATGATCAGCGAACTGATCAATTAGTGGTGGTGACCACCTACGCCATGTGCATGACCGTGTTCCAGTTCTTCTGCAGTTGCTGCACGAATCGCAACAATTTCTACATCAAACGTCAACGCTTGACCAGCCAATGGATGGTTTGCATCAACGATAACGAGTTCTGGAGTGACGTCTTTAACGGTGACAACTTGTACGCCATCATCAGTTTGTGCTTGGAACTGCATGCCAACGGTAATGTCATCGACGCCTTGGAACATGTTGCGTGGTACTTCTTGAACCATTTCAGCTTGGTATTCGCCATACGCTTCTTCTGGTTCAACAGTGACTTTGAACTTGTCGCCAACTTGTTTGCCAGCCAGAGCATTTTCTAAGCCAGGAACAATGTTGTGTGCGCCATGCAGGTAAACCAATGGCTCGCCTTGTGACTTGTCGAGCACATCACCAGCTGCGTTGGTTAAAGTGTAGTGAAAGTTCACTACTGAATCATTTTGAATGGTGGACATGCAAGTCAATCCAAGCTAATTAAAAGAGGTGCATATAATAACTGGTTTTCATTAAAATCGCTTTACTTGCGAATAAAAAACCTACAGTTTGGTGAGAAATTGTAGCGATTCCTTTAGTACCCATCTCAAATAATGGACCGTAAAGCTCATTGAGCTTGTCGAAATGGGCGGTAATAGGCAGATGACAGTTGAGATGTCCACTTCGACAGGCTCAGTGAACTTGATTGCAGTAGTGAGTAGGCTGTATTGTTGGATAGGGCAGGTTTTGAACCTGCCCCTACGGGTGAATCGTTTTTGTAGGGGCGGGTTCTAAACCCGCCCTCATATCATTTCAAAAACAACCGATAACCGACATTATCCGTAATGTCTTTATACGGATAACCAATCGCATCAAGGATCTTCGTCAATTCAGCATCGGAGCGCGTACCAGTTTGCAGACCAACAAGAACGCTGCCATTCGCCGCGCCATGATTGCGATAATGGAACAACGAGATATTCAAATCCTGTCCCAATTTTTCCAAGAACGACAATAATGCACTTGGACGTTCTGGGAATTCATAACGGAATAGACGCTCATCACTCAATCCTGCATGACCACCAATCAAATGACGGATATGCAGTTTTGCAATTTCATCATCCGATAAGTCATCGACGATGTAGTCTTTTTTGGTCAAGTTATCATGGATTTCTTGGCGTTCAACCATGCCGTTTTTCAGACCAATACCGACAAAGACTTGAGCCAAAGAATTACCATTGTAGCGATAGTTAAATTCAGTGATCGCACGACCTTGCAGGGCGCGGCAGAATTCTAAGAATGCACCAGTACGCTCTGGAATATTCACTGCAAAAATCGCTTCGCGTCCTTCACCAAGTTCAGTGCGTTCGGAGATGTAGCGTAGGCGATCAAAGTTCATGTTCGCGCCGCTGACGATTGCTGCTATGTTTTTATTGGTCAGACCATTTTGCTCGATGAATTTCTTCATACCAGCAACAGCAAGCGCGCCTGCTGGTTCAACGATGCTGCGGTTTTCTTCAAACACATCTTTGATCGCAGCACATATTTCATCAGTGCTACATGTAACAACTTCACGTTCTACGATTGGGCCAGAGCCATCGGACTTCGGCAGTTGTACAACTTGCAGTGGCAGTTCGCCAATTTGTGCGACAGCAACGCCGTCTGCAAAGATGCCAACTTGTGGCAATACGGCGCGTACGCCAGTATCGAGTGCGAGTTTCAAACAAGCGGATTCATCGGATTCGACCGCGATGACTTTGATATGTGGTGCAACTTCGCCGAGGTATGCGGCGACACCTGCAACTAAACCACCACCGCCAGCCGCAACAAAAACGTAGTCGAGTTCACGGCATTGACGCAACATTTCCATTGCGATGGTACCTTGACCTGCAATGACTAATTCGTCGTCAAATGGCGGAATATACACGCGATTTTCTTGTTCGGCGCGAAGTAGGGCGTAGCGATATGCTTCGTCGAAATTGTCGCCATGCAGCGCGACTGTGCCGCCCAAACGCTTAACCGCACTGACTTTAATGTCTGGCGTGGTTTGTGGCATGACGATGAGCGTATCAATGCCCAATTTTTGACCTGAATAGGCGACACCTTGGGCGTGGTTGCCAGCGGATGCGGTAATGACGCCGCGTGCGCGTTCGGATGCGGTAAGCTGGCTAATTCGGTTATACGCGCCGCGTAGCTTGAACGAAAACACAGGCTGCAAGTCTTCGCGTTTCATTAGAATATTATTATTGAAACGTGAGGAGAGGCGTGGTGCTTTGTCGAGCGGTGTTTCGATTGCAACATCGTAAACGGTTGCTTGGAGGATGCGTCTTACCCAGTGTGCCAGCATGTCAAACCTGTTTTTTGAATGAGATAAATCAGTCCGCTATTGTAGACTGATTTTGTTTTGGATGGGGAGCTTAGGTGATCTAAGAGATCAGATAACTTTGTGGGTTATTGTC
>CAYJUB010000322.1:0-3684 GCA_964373145.1 uncultured Moraxellaceae bacterium | reverse complement strand
AGTGTTTTTGAGGGAAAAAAACAAGGACTATTGGCTGATCGTCCAGCGTATTTGTCGGAATTCTTCAAGAATTTTTATAATTTCGATGTGCTTGGCGGTGAGAAAATTAGTGAGGAGGTTCTTCGATATAGTTGGAACATCGCTGTCGCTGCGTCACCAAAAGCATCCTTGGATTGTATTACGGCATTTAGTGCAACCGATTTCCGTCCAGATTTAGCAAAAATTGATATTCCAACGCTGGTTATCCATGGTGATGCTGATCACATTGTGCCGCTGGATATCACATCCAGACGCATTCATGCGGCCGTTAAAAATTCACAGCTCGTTGTTGTGGAAGGCGCGCCACATGGTTTGATTTGGACACATGCGGAACAGGTGAATGCGGCTTTGTTGACGTTTTTAGTAGAATGAGGCTGAGTACTTGTAGGAGGGATTTTAACCCATCTACGTGAGTCTCAAAAGTATGCTTCATGAAGCGGGGCTGGTATTTGAGAACAAAACCAGCCCAATGAACAAGAGCAATACTCTACTGAAGAAAAACGTGTGTACTTGGGTAAGCTTTAAATGTGCATCGATGATCGATGATCATTTTTCGGCTTTTAGCATCAGGGTAACGCTTAAATATTGCGCCACTTGCAAAGCAGTGCAAGTAGGCATTTCATAATAAGAACATCATGACCTTACGAGCGTGCAGCACAAAAAAGGACGTGAGTTCATAAAGGAGAAATAAATCTCCAATGAAGTTGGGCAATTCTGCCGAAACGTGTGGCTAGTGACCATGCAACCGCATGCAGTGATCGAGTGCCAGTTCATAATACGCTAGACCTTGTTCAGCAGCGATAAACGCGCGCTCTTGCATGGCTGGATCGTGATCACATAAGCGTTTGATGAGTTCCATGGCTTCGTATGGATGCACATCATCATAATGCGCATGCGCCTTCAGCCAAGCCAATGTCCGTGAGTTCACTGTGACCTCAGGGTTTTGGCTGTAATGCTTCATGCCCAGATGCACTTGCACGGTCCATTCACTGGTTGCCCACTCAATGGCTAAATTGGTGGCAGCGAGCCCCTCTGCTAGGCTCCCACGGTAATTGATACTCCATAGATAGTGGTTGACCGCATTCATGGCTGCTGGAGGGAGGACACGATTGAGTCGGTCAATGCTGAGTCCAAACCCACCCGCCCAGTCTTGGTACCAAAATAGATGACGTTCTTCAACCTTGATGTTTTGGATCAGCCAATTCCGAGTCTCAGTGACACCCGATTGATGAAATGCAGTCGCTTTAGCGAGATTTAGCGCCATATAAGAGGGGAAGTGAGCGACCAAGGGGTAAAAATTTTCGAGCGCATAACGGATGCAATCCAGCTCAAGTTCGCCAGATGCGAACTTGACAAAGAATGGATGCTGACTGACCCGAGTTTTTACTGGCTGTAGCTTATCCCAAAAATCCTGTGCCCAACCTTGATTGGGAGTGATTTCTAGTACACGACTGTACGAGCCCTTTTTTTCTGTATCCATTTTACCTCCCTACATCAGTCTGTGATGTGATTGACTCATTCCTAGCTCTATTATGCGCTTTTTATGCGGTTGCTTTGAAGTCCTTAAAAATCATCTGTCCGTCTTTTTTTTGCAAAACCATTTGATGGGCGGTCTCTGCATCCACAGGCCTGGACATCAGGTATCCTTGCACCAGATCACATCCCATATCCCGTAATAAATTCATCTGTTCTTCGGTTTCCACACCTTCTGCAATGACGGTCAGATCCAAATGATGCCCTAGTGAAATAATAATCTGCACAATATGAGCTTCCTTACCGCCATCGCCCAAATTCGTTAAAAAGGATTTGTCGATTTTAAGTGTACTGACTTTGAAACTCGCTAAATAGCTCAACGACGAATAACCCGTACCGAAATCATCAATATAAACCCCAAAAGATGCTTCGCGGAGTCGGCTGATATTGGTCATGCACATATCGGCATTACTGACAATCTGTGTTTCTGTGATTTCTAAGCACAGCGTACTCGGGGCGATATTGGCAGCTTTTGCAACGGCGAGAATCTGGTCTGGCATATCGGGTTGAGTGAGATAGCTCGCACACAGATTAACACTAATACTGGTGTTCATATCACCCATTTGATGTTGCCACACACTCAATTGCTCACAGGTTTTCTTCAACACCCATTCTGTCAAATGAACAATCAGCCCAGTTTCTTCGGCAAGCGGAATAAAATAGAGCGGAGAGAGTAGTCCACGTTCTGGGTGCTGCCAGCGTATCAGCGCCTCAAATCCAACCAATGTGTTGCTTTTTACACAGACAATTGGCTGATAATGCAGCACGAACTGATTGCTTTCAATGGCTTCACGCAATTCCGCCACCAACGTCAGTCGACCAGCGACTCGCTCGCGCATTTCATTGGCAAAAATGACGAATGTATTACGCCCTTTCTGCTTGGCATGGTACATGGCGGTATCCGCATCGCGTAGCAACTCTTCAGGCTCGGCATAGTGCGTGTCAAATATTGCCACTCCTATACTTAAGCCAATGTGAAGATTTTGATCACCGAGGCTAAACCGGAGATCGAATTGACTTTGGATGTACTTCAAGGCGGCGATCACCTGATTTCTGTCACGAGCTCCCTCAATCACAACGGCAAACTCATCACCACTTAGCCGCGCGACAAAATCAACCGCACGCACGCCATGCAGCAAACGCTTTGACAGCTCTGTCAACAAGCGATCGCCCGTGAGATGCCCAAGGCTGTCATTGACCCATTTGAAGTGATCGACATCCATAATGAGGATACTGAACCCGTAATCGGGATCACGTTGAGATTTGGCAATTTCAGTGCGCAATCGATCAAACAGATAAGCCCGATTAGGCAGTCCTGTCAGGGCATCATGTAAGGCTTTTATTTTCAGATCATGCTGTTGCCGTCTACGCTCAAACACGCGACCGAATTGATAGCTGACATTATCCATGAGTGAAAGGAGCCTTTCATCAGGCGGCTCGCGTCGGATCGAAAAAAATTCAAGGGTTGCCAGTACTTGATGATCCAACTTAATTGGAAAAACCAAGCGCATTTGAAAGCTATGTTGTTTTTCAGCAGGGTGAGGACTAAATTCGTCATCAAAGCTCTGCCAAGCGGCGACTCCTGAGGATTCGACTTGCGCGATGAGCGGTGATAAAGGCGAACACCACATGCGATCAATATTTGATAATGCTGCACTATCCAGACTCGGCGTGACATAGCGTGCAGACATATCTGGATGTACTTCGTTGATCATCAAAACGCGTCCAGCAGTCCAGCCAGCATGCGTACACACCCGCTCTAGTGCCATGGATAATACGGTATCCAGATCATCGACATCACTGACCAAGGTCGCCATGTCATGCACCATTCGCATCCGATCCTGCTGATGCAAGAGGTTGTGAATAAAGTTTTGTCTTGCTGCAAACTCCAACAAATAACCTGTGACGGCACAGATCAGTAAGGGCACCCAGAAGAAAATAAATGTGCTGACCCAGATGATTTCCAGATTAACAAACATCGCAATGAGCAGTGCTAATGCAAATGCGCTGATGGCACTGATGAGAACATCCCGTGTCCGCAACATGAGCATGGAGAAGACAACTATAATGACATAAATGGTTTCGCACCCTGCGAAAATGCCCAACATGTTG
>CAYJUB010000321.1:2395-3686 GCA_964373145.1 uncultured Moraxellaceae bacterium | reverse complement strand
AAGGATTTAAAACCTGCCAAACGCAGACTACGCAGACGCATAATCACCTCGTTTGGTCATGAATACACAAATTGGTCGAGCAAAAAACAAAACACGGCTTTGCGTATATACGAAGCCGTTTCTCATGTTTTCAAAGGCGACCAAAATTTCGCGCAATGTTATTTTCCACGCCGCGAGCGCTGCGCCCACGCTAATTCGATTTGCTTCATCCGCGCCAAAGAATCCAACACCAGATTCCGTAAATGACGGCAAAAGTCTTCCATAAAAATAGCCGACTGCTCACCTTTACGAATCATAATCGCATCAATGACGAGCTTAAATAAATCAAACGCTTCCTGCAGCTCACGCTTTGAAGTATTCAACGTCAAAAAATAACTACGGCGAAATGCAGGTAATAAATTATCAAAAATATCGCGCAAGTAAGCATTACCCACCAGCGTATGTGTACTTTGTAGGAAAGCAAAAACGCTGTCATAAAAATGTTCAATATCGCCTGCTTTCACATGGACCGACAATTCAGCAAGCAATAAATTCATGCGCTCGCTATCGGCTTGCCGCCATGTTTCACTGGTCCGATGAACCATCGCACCCAGCATCAGCGTACCCGCTTCAAACAGCGATTTGATTTGTTGTACAGACAGTTCGGACACCATCGCACCACGGCGAGGATATATTTTTATCAAATAACTGCGTTCGAGAATCAGCAACGCCTCACGAACCGATCCGCGACTGACATTTAAATCTTTAGCGATGCGCAGCTCTTGAATCCGCTCGCCTTCCACAAGCTCACCGGTAATAATCTGCTCACCGATATGTCGTGCAATTTGCTCCGACAAACTTTCTGCCGCCAAAAATGCCATACAACTCCCCCTAAGGACCAAGCGCTAGGCAAACAAAGACGAGTTATTTTTTGACCATACAACAAATTTTTAATTTAAATAAAAACATCAATATGTTGATGCGCATTTATTCTTCAAATTTGTGTATCCACCACTCTTATTTCGCATGGTCAAATGCTGTTTTATAATGCTAAATTGAGTTTCTGAATGCTTTTATCATCTTCAAAATTTAGGCTCAAAGCATTTTGCTAAAACACGTTCAAACTCGTCTCGTTTAAAATTTAAGATGAAGTTTACTTGCTGTACTATCGCAAAATTCGCACCACCTTTCATGTACAATTGTCAGACAATAGACCAAAGAAAGCCAGCATTATTGATTATTTTCCGATGAAACACATTTTTTGAGTATGATTCACGACGCTTGATGTTCTGGAGCAATTTACATCCTTCTA
>CAYJUB010000321.1:0-2385 GCA_964373145.1 uncultured Moraxellaceae bacterium | reverse complement strand
TACATGTATACAGATATCGACGATTGATGAAAATCTATTTTCACAACCAGATCAATTTTTTATAAGATAGAATCCTGATCAATACAGATTTATCACCTCACTGCTTTGGCGAACCATTATGGAACACCTGATTCTCGGCGATAACTTGCATAGCGCACTCGAAGAAATTTCTTTTCCAAAATTCGACATGATTGATTGGCAAGAAAGTACCGAGTCAACCAATCACGACTGCAAACTGTGGGCTGATCGCGGTGCAGTACGCGCCCTATCCATCAGCAACCAGCAAACGGCTGGGCGGGGTCAATCGAATCGAGTATGGCAATCACCGAAAGGTAATTTATATTTGTCATTGCTCACCGATTTACCTAAACCGCTGGATGGTCGCCTTGCACTTGAAGTTGGATTGGCATTGGTCAATATGCCGATTTTGCAAAATCTCGATTTATCGGTGAAATGGCCGAATGACCTCTATGCAAATGGCGCGAAATGGGGCGGGATTCTGATTGAACCGATCCACAGTCATAATATGGAACATGGAGCAATTATTGGTGTGGGGATTAACTTACAGCCGATGCAGGACATGGTTTCTGATCGTCAAGTGACGGACTTGACGTCTCTTATTGGGAGTGAACTGGATCACGTACAACTGGTAATCGCCGTTGTCCAAGCCCTTCAGCAAGCAATTGATTTATTTATCGAAGGTTGCCCAAAGCTTCCTGAGCGCTTCCTGCGCTGTGATGCACTAGCGAATAAAGCCATTCAAATTACCCGTCCAGAGCAAGCTATCCTCCATGCGCGTGCTGTGGGCATCGCGGAAGATGGCAGTTTGCAAGTTTCTACCGCTAGCGGTTTTGAACAGATTTATAGTGGGCAGATTAATGTAATGGATTAACAAAATGTAGGGGCTCCCCTTGTGGGTGCCCTTATTGAATTTCAAAAAACATCAAAAGCGGGCGACTACAGAATTCTCAAAAATATTTATTAATGGTTGATGAATTAACGTGTAGTCCACAGTGATTTTTGCGGCGTTACCCATTCCTCCTGACTTGGTGTCTCTTTAGACTTACCATTTCCAAACTGACCATAGCGGTTATACATCCAAAACCAAGCCTGACCAGAATTATCAACATAAGCCATCGTCTGATCCCCTGTTACTATTAACTTAGAGGCTACGCCTTTTTTTATTAGCACTGGCGCATTAGCGGTATGACGCACTAAACTGGCAAATTCGGATGAATTAACTGCTTGTCCCCATGCAACTAAGTCGCCTGTTTTAGTAAGCGCTGTGGCAATAGAACCATTTCCTGCAAGCTTGATAACTTGACTTAAATTAGGAATTACCTCGGGTGTCTGTGATACTGCGTATTGATCTAAATTACGACCCAGAGTTCCACTTCGATTCTTACCCCAACTCATTACATATCCATTTTCAAGTAAAGCTAGACCGCCAGAACTTCCACCAACCACCTCCACTACTTTATTTTTAATCTGTAGAGGTGCTGCTGGAAATGGAAATGGCTTCGGAAATCTAGGTTCACTCACTTCAACAATTCTACCAAGCCTAGTACCTAGTGTCCCCCAAGTCCATATATGGCCTGTACTATCCAGAGCTACCACATTTCCAGATCCTGCTGAAATTCGAACAATATTCTCTAATCCTTCAATTTTTGTTAAAGGCTGTTTTTCACTAGTTGAATCTATACCAAACATACCTTCCCAGCTATTACCAAATCCCCATACCGTTCCATCTTTTTTTACAACATAACTAGTGCCTGAACTAACTGATATATCAATCACATCATTCAAGCCGGGAATTTGACGAGGAATATCTGAATATCTTTTTTCGGTATCGTAGCCTAATTCTCTATAATCATTTTCACCCCAGCTCCAGACTGTTCCATCCTTCTTAAGAACCAAGACTTGGTCATATGCCACGACCGAAACGGCATCTTTAATTCCTTGTACTTGAGCTGGAATATAGCCCTGATCATATCGTTCTATCTTCCGACCTAAACAACCATGGAAATCATGCCCCCAACTCCAAACAGTCCCGTCATCCTTAATGCCAATCGAGCAGCTACCACCAATTGCTAATATTCTAGGCTGGGTATTGATCGGTAGTGAATGCGCTAAAGGTTGATCCTCCATCTTGACTTTCTCTAACCCACCCGAACAGGCTAGCAATGGAATACTCAAACAAATGCTTAATATAATGAGTGGAAACTTCCTTGGGAAAAAAGTAGAAACATAGCGATTCATGTAATCAACCTAAAAAATTGGAATTGTTCTGATTTGAATTGGATATTCGAATTGATACTAATCTTATGCACTTTGAAACTCGTAAGAAACTGTAGGATGGGTTGACGTAGGAAACCCATGATTTAA
>CAYJUB010000320.1:0-3707 GCA_964373145.1 uncultured Moraxellaceae bacterium | reverse complement strand
CTTTGCTAATGGCAAAATGGACTTGGTACAAGCGGAAGCGATTGCGGACTTGATTGACGCGGCAAGTAGTCAGGCAGCACGTTCAGCAATACGTTCGCTACAAGGTGAGTTTTCAACGCGAATTCAAACGGTTTTAGAGCAGTTGATTCACCTACGTTTGCATGTCGAAGCTGCAATTGATTTCCCTGAAGAGGAAATTGATTTTTTAGCCGATGGACGAATTTTGACGTTGCTGGAACAAGTCATAGCGGCAATCAAAAGTGTTTTTGCCTCAGCACGCCAAGGGCAGTTGCTTCGTGAAGGTTTGCAGGTTGTCATCGCGGGTAAACCAAATGCGGGTAAATCGAGCTTGTTGAATGCCCTAGCAGGCGTTGATCGTGCGATTGTGACGCATATTGCAGGCACTACGCGGGATGTGCTGCATGAACGGATTACCTTAAATGGCTTACCGATTACCTTGACCGATACCGCAGGTTTGCGTGAGACGGATGATCTCGTTGAGATCGAGGGGATTAAACGCGCCTATACGCAGATTGAACAAGCCGATTTGCTGTTATTGGTGTATGACTTGACGCAAGATTCTGAACCGTTGGCGTTGGCGAAAGCGTTTTTTGAAGATGATTTGCATCACAATTTGGATAAAAAACGTTTGATTTTCATTGGTAATAAAGCCGATTTATCGACCCAGACCGTTGGCATTGGCGAGAAAGATGGTTTCCGACAAATCACGTTATCGGCCAAACAAAAACTCGGCATTGATGACTTAGTACAATTGATTAGCCAACAAGCAGGTTATCAGCCTGAAGAAAACACTTTTATTGCCCGTACACGACATATCGATGCGTTATCGCGATGTTTGATCAGTTTGGATGATGCCAGAGTGCAGTTAGTAGAATATCGCGCTGGTGAGTTGATGGCGGAGTCATTGCGACTGTCGCAAAATGCATTGAGTGAAATCACGGGTGAGTTCACGGCGGATGATTTACTCGGAAAAATTTTTGGATCGTTTTGTATTGGAAAGTAGGTTTTTAATTTTTGCTGTAAATAAAAAATGGCGCATATCGAATGCGCCATTTTTTTTTGCTTATTCAATGAATTTTTTGATTCGATCTAACAATGATTTTGGTGCAGGAATTTCCGTTTTATATTCTAATAATTTGATCGTGCCATGAAGTTGTGCGAGTTGCTCATCTTTGATTGCAAGTTGTCTTTCTAGCGATTCAATTCGATCCAAACGCTCTTTTAAAAGTGTATTTACGAGTGTATCGTGTTGTATTGACGATACGTCTTCGATACGTTTTTCATGTGTCACTACTGTCTTGTTTCCGATTTCTCCATACACGCGAATCAGTTCGCTTAGATTCACTTTTCCATCATTATTTTGCGATAAAGTACCGCTGTCAATGGCTTTGTATAAGGTTGCGCGGCTCTTGCCATAGAGCTTTGCAGCAGCAGAAATGGTTAAATTAGTGGGTGTATTCATGAGTGTATCGTAGTGTATTTCTGAAAAATGTATCGATACAATAGACGATACACTTTCAAATTTCCAGCATCAGCTATTTATATTGTTAGACAGGATTTAAAACAGTTTCAAATCTACAAATATTATTATCGATAAGAGCTGTGATCATGAGGCATAACTGAACACGAATTCGCAAAAAAAAAGACATTTGAAGTCGTACATACGCGCCTGCATTACTTTTTTAAATTTACTGATCAAATTTAAGTATCAAATATTGAATTTAAGCCATAAAAAAGCAGTACCTAAGCACTGCTTTTTTGAACGTTAAAAATTATTTGCTATCACGTGCAGCGACAGCAGTATCAACAAAATCGGAGAATAAACCGTCAACACCCAGATCGTAGAATTTTCTATATTCAGCTTTTGGGTCGCCTTTATAGTCGCTTACAAGACGGCGTGGTTCATTGCGGAAGGTAAAAGGCACGACTTCTAAGCCGACAGCATGTGCATTTTTCACTACATCACTGGCGGGAAGTAGCACGCGATCGCGGTCATCAATTTTACCATCACCATTCAGATCATCAGGTTGACCGTCTTTATTAGCATCAACTTGTTTTGAACTAATCAGATAAGGCTTCCATGGACCAATCATATCTGCGTAAGTTTTAATTTCTTTGAGACCGTCAGGCTTCACCATGTCACGATAATCTTTATCCGTTTTGCCTGCAACCGTCCAGTCGTAAGGGCGTAAAGATGGTGCTGCAACTAACATGTTGCCCTCTTTATCTAGATCATCGCCATCAATCAACTGTACCAAACGGACATTGGTCTTGCTATGCAAATACTTTAAGTTACTGACTTCAAACGATTGAATAACCACAGGGTCTGTTTTTTTGGTGTAGTTGTATTTGACTAAAATACGCAATAATTCATTTTCTACTTTATTTTGACCAAAAATGCTGGCTTGGAACGTTGAATGTTTAACCTCAGGAATAATACCGACATTTTTGCCGAGGCGTTTATTTTCTGCCTGAACAGTTTGAACCATTTCTTCAAACGTTGGAATTTGATATAGCCCATCGTATGCGGTGGAGCGATCTTGCGGCAGTGGTTGGCGCGCTCTTAAGGTTTTAAGTTCAGCCAGTGTAAAATCTGATACAAACCAGTCATCTTTAACTTCTGCGCCATCAATCATTTTGGTGGTTTTACGGCTCGAAAACTCAGGGTGATTAGCGACATCAGTCGTGCCACTGATGTTTGGTTCATGGCGACAGATCAAGACACCGTCTTTAGTCATCACCAAATCGGGTTCAACATAGTCTGCGCCGAGTTCAATCCCTTTTTTATAGCTCTCTAGCGTATGATCAGGTAAATAGCCCGATGCACCACGATGACCATACACAATGGCTTTTTTGGTTGGAACTGGATTAATTACGCTGGGTTGCTGATTATTATCATTGTTGTCATTACAGCCTGTCAGACCCCCAAAAACTGCAGCACCCACTAAAAGGCTCAATAACCGTGCTTTATGTTTCATTGTTTTAATCCCAAAGAGTGTTTAATGAGCTTTAAAGTCTGCATTTTGGATATGACATAGTCATGAATGATTGATCATCGTTTGATGAATATCGGCTAAATGCTTGATTTTAATAATTAAGTGAGTTTTGGATATTTAAAAATAGACTTTGACACCCATTTTAATACTCATAAATTCGACGAGGTGTAAAGTAAAGCCTAACAAGCGAATTCGAATAGCACCTTAATCATGCCATGTTAGGCGTATCATCATGAAGGGGAACTTACTGACTGTAGTCAGCGAGATGGACGCCGTTGAGCGTTCTGAGGCCGTTTATGGGTTATAAAATGAAATGAATCTTCTATGATTTTTTTTCAAAAATATATCTGGATAGGCTAGCTACATATATTGATCAATGATTTGCTTTGAGGATGTGATCTGTTTTACAGTTAATGAGCTGTGTCTAGTATCCTTTTTAAGCAAAACTACATTTAATAACCAATGAGCATTGCGACAATCAGCAGAAAATCACAATGCCCTACTTTGTTAAACTTAAAAAAGATTAACTTTTAGTGATTTGCTTATGAACAAAAATATAAACGGCAAGTACTATCACTGCACCGAAAACAGAGCCAATTAGTCCTGCGACATCACCGTTATGATACCAACCTAATGTATTGCCGATAAAATTGGCAACCCACGAGCCGACGATACCGAGTACGATCGTCA
>CAYJUB010000319.1:0-3707 GCA_964373145.1 uncultured Moraxellaceae bacterium | reverse complement strand
TGATGGCAGACGCTTCATGATGGTTTCTGAACCCAAGTGGGTCAAATCCAACATCACGTAGTCACCGCGAGGACCGCAACCGCGACCTTCTTTAATTTCTTGATCCATTGAGCGTGATACGAAGTCACGTGGCGCAAGATCTTTCAGTGTTGGCGCATAACGTTCCATAAATGGCTCGCCATTTTTATTACGCAACACACCGCCTTCACCGCGACAACCTTCAGTCAGCAATACACCAGCGCCCGCTACACCCGTTGGGTGGAACTGCCAGAACTCCATATCTTGCAATGGAATGCCTGCGCGTGCAGCCATACCCAAGCCATCACCAGTATTGATGAACGCGTTGGTTGATGCCGCAAAAATACGACCTGCGCCGCCAGTCGCAAACAATGTTGCTTTAGCTTGGAACACGCCAACTGTGCCAGTTTCTTGATCAATCGCAGTGACGCCAAGTACATCGCCATCATCATCACGAACGATGTCTAGTGCGATCCACTCAACAAAAAACTGCGTACCCATTTCTAGGTTTTTTTGATATAGCGTATGCAACAGCGCATGGCCTGTACGGTCAGCAGCAGCACATGCACGCGGAACCGCTTTTTCACCGTAGTTCGAGCTATGACCACCGAACGGACGTTGATAAATCGTACCATCCGCATTACGGTCGAACGGCATACCCATGTGTTCAAGCTCATACACCATTTTTGGTGCTTCGCGAGTCATGAACTCAATCGCATCTTCGTCGCCGAGCCAGTCACCACCTTTTACAGTATCGTAAAAGTGATAATGCCAGTTGTCTTCAGCCATGTTACCCAAACTAGCGCCAACGCCACCTTGTGCCGCAACAGTGTGCGAACGTGTCGGGAAAACTTTCGTCAAAACCGCAACTTTTAGACCTGCGCGCGCAAGTTGTAATGAAGCGCGCATACCTGAACCACCACCGCCAACAATCACGGCGTCGAAGTTCAGAGTCTTGATATTGCTCATGTCATCTTTGGACAATACAGCCACAAATTTTCTCCTCAAACCTATTAACTTTGGATTACCAGAAAATCTGGACGCCCCAAAGTACAAACACCACAATTGAAATTACGGTTGCAGCTTGTAATACCAAGCGAAGACCTACTGAATTATTAATATAGTCAGTAAAAATCGTCCACATGCCGATCCAAGCGTGACCTGCTAAAGCAAGAATACTCAGCAAGCTGAAAATTTTCATTGGCATGGTCATCATGAAACCATACCAGTTGGCATAGTCGAGCGTACCGCTCAATGAATGACACAAAACCCAACCAAATACGACAATGGTGTACAAGCCCAGCACAACAGCTGAAAGACGTTGTACAACCCAATCACGAGAACCTGATCCCGTTAATCCTGTTGCACTTTTCATGAGAACACCCAAAAGCCAGCGGCAATAATACTAATACCCGACACAGCAATCATTAACCATGCTGCATTGCGTCCGCTTTGCAGCTCTTCAGCCACACCGATATCAGCAAATAAATGTTTAATTCCAGCAAAGAGATGATAAATCAACCCTGCAAGAAACACCCAAACCACGAAGCGAACACAGATATTGCCAAAAATTTCTTCATGGACAATATTGAACTCTTCTGGGGATGCCAGCGAACGCTGAAGCACATACAGTAAGGCAGGAATTAAAAGGAACAATACGACACCAGAGATACGGTGCAGAATAGAAGCAATCGCCACTGGCGATTTTAGATTGACACTAATCACCTGACTTAGTGGCAAATTGACAGGTCTTTTGCTTTTCAAGGCGGTCATCCTGTAGTCTTCGCTGTAAAAGCGACTTAGAAAAAGTTACCTAGCTATGAACTACCCTGACGTTATAAAAACAATCAATTTGAGCAGCCAATACTGGGGTTAAGGAAATAGATTAAAAAACCAAAATACGACAGCACAATTTGCACACTGTCCGCTTGGCCTAAAACGTTTAGAAATTATAATGATTGACACACATAATTACAAACAGCTTTGGCATAATGTTAAAGTCTCACGTATGCTCAAGGCGTCTTAAGAATGCGCCTTTTCAAACAAAATGTATCAATATCGATCACATAACAACCGTATTTATTTTTAAAAGCCTCACATCACCAGATTAAATGACAAAAGTGTTTATGGATCAGACGATGCTTGCTATCGTATCAGCGCAAATTGTGATGTCACTTTATTAATAATCAGTTGCCGTTTTGTATTCTTTTTATAGTAATATACAGCGCATTGTTTTAGATGTGCTCCCAATTATCCTAGAGACTGTCAAACTACAATTTCTTGGATTCCGCGCCGCCATCTATGCATAACAGATTCTTTTAGTGGAATTTAATGTTCATTAAACCTGATTCAGATTTTTATTTGTAATTCAGGCAAACTGTACTTTTTCTCAATCATTTCGATGATTTATCGTTTTTGGAGAGTTTTCAAATGTCTGGCACTTCGACTGGCAAAAAAGCCGTACTCACGCTCAACGAACAGCAAATTGACTTACCGATCTATAGCGGTACGCTTGGTCCTGACGTGATTGATGTTAAAGACATTCTAGCAAAAGATCATTTCACTTTTGATCCTGGTTTTATGGCAACTGCTTGCTGTGAATCAAAGATCACCTTCATTGATGGCGACAAAGGTGTATTGCTACATCGCGGCTACCCAATCGCACAATTGGCAAATGAATCAGATTACTTAGAAGTTTGCTATCTGCTCTTAAACGGCGAGTTGCCAACTGCTGAACAAAAAGCTGAATTTGTCGGCTTAGTGACTAACCACACCATGGTTCACGACCAAATCCGTAAATTCTTCGACGGCTTCCGTCGTGATGCACATCCAATGGCAGTGATGTGTGGTGTTGTTGGCGCGTTGTCAGCGTTCTATCATGATGCTTTGGATGTCAACAACGTTGATCATCGCAACATCACCGCGATCCGTTTGGTTGCAAAAATCCCAACCATCGCTGCAATGTGCTACAAATACTCTGTTGGTCAGCCGTTTATGTACCCACGTAACGACCTGAACTATGCAGAAAACTTCCTGTATATGATGTTTGCTGTTCCAGCGGATACAGACTACAAAGTGAACCCAATTCTTGCAAAAGCAATGGATCGCATCTTCACTTTGCATGCTGACCACGAACAAAATGCGTCAACTTCAACGGTTCGTTTGGCAGGTTCTACTGGTGCAAACCCTTACGCGTGTATCGCGGCAGGTATCGCAGCACTGTGGGGCCCAGCACATGGCGGCGCAAACGAAGCTGTGCTCGAAATGTTGAATGAAATCGGTACCGTAGAAAACGTACCAGCGTTCATGGAAAAAGTAAAAACCAAAGAAGTGAAACTGATGGGCTTCGGTCATCGCGTTTACAAAAACTTCGATCCACGCGCTAAAGTCATGAAAGAAACGTGTGATGAAGTGTTGGCAGCGCTGGGCATCAACGATCCACAACTTGAACTTGCGATGAAACTTGAAGAAATCGCATTGAACGACCCGTACTTCGTTGATCGTAAACTCTATCCAAACGTTGACTTCTACTCAGGCATCATCCTGAAAGCAATCGGCATCCCAACCAGCATGTTCACCGTGATTTTCGCGTTGGCACGTACTGTAGGTTGGATCAGCCATTGGTTAGAAATGCACTCAACTGCATACAAAATCGGTCGTCCACGCCAACTGTACACAGGTTCAGTACA
>CAYJUB010000318.1:0-3721 GCA_964373145.1 uncultured Moraxellaceae bacterium | reverse complement strand
TCCGTACGTTTGAAGAAGCGGCACGTAACCGTGTTGAACGTTTGCTGAACGGTCAGAAAGTGAATGGCGGTGGCGGTATCAAACGTGGTGTGACGTTAGATCCTGAAACCATTAGCGGTTTGGAAATGGCTCAATTGCTTGAGATCCAACCAGCAGATGATGACATCGCAGCGCGTTTGACTCAGATTCAAGAATACTTGAAAGAAAAAGATCTTGAAATTGAAGCGAAGTTCGTTGAGAAAAAACGCAAAATCAATCAAGGCGATGAGCTGGCTCATGGCGTGTTGAAAGTAGTGAAAGTTTACCTTGCAGTGAAACGTCGCATCCAACCGGGTGACAAGATGGCGGGTCGTCATGGTAACAAAGGTGTGGTTTCAGTCATTATGCCTGTCGAAGACATGCCATACGACATCAATGGCGAACCTGTTGATATCGTTCTGAATCCACTCGGTGTTCCATCACGTATGAACGTGGGTCAGATTCTTGAAACACATATGGGCTGGGCAGCGAAAGGCTTGGGTCAGAAGATTGATCGTATGTTGCAAGAACAGCGTAAAGTCGCTGAACTGCGCAAATTTATGGATCAAATCTATAACCAAGTGGGTGGCGAGCAAGAAGAGCTGAACTCTTTGACTGATGATGAAGTTTTGGCATTGGCGAAAAATCTGCGCGGCGGTGTTCCAATCGCAACACCAGTATTCGACGGTGCTGAAGAAAGCCAAATCAAACAACTGTTGACGCTTGCTGACTTGTCAGAAACGGGCAAGCAACCATTGTGGGATGGACGTACTGGTGATCAATTTGATCGTCCAGTCACAGTCGGCTACATGTATATGCTCAAGCTCAACCACTTGGTTGATGACAAGATGCATGCGCGTTCAACCGGTTCGTACTCACTGGTTACTCAGCAACCGCTCGGTGGTAAAGCACAGTTCGGTGGTCAGCGCTTCGGTGAGATGGAAGTCTGGGCATTGGAAGCATACGGCGCGACTTACACCTTGCAAGAAATGCTCACGGTCAAGTCGGATGATGTGGAAGGACGTACACGTATCTACAAAAACATCGTCGATGGTAACCACTACATGGATCCAGGCATGCCTGAATCGTTTAACGTGTTGACCAAAGAGATTCGCTCGCTAGGTATTAATATTGAGTTGAAAGGCGAAGATTAATCGTTTTTGAAGCCGCAAACCGATATTGATATGGGTTTGCGGTCATTTAAAGTGAATGATTTTGAATGGAAACGTATTGATTTTTGCAAAGCTTGATTCGTCATTTATGACCAGCAAGCTGAGCGCATTAGACAGTATAGCACTTGATATAAGCGACCCCTTCCGAGTGAGCACGCCTCGGACCATGGAGAAATGAATGAAAGACCTACTCGATATTATGCGTAAAAAACCGGGTTCGGACGAAGTTCTACAGAACTTTGACCGCATCCGCATTGGTCTTGCTTCACCTGAAATGATTAAGTCATGGTCACACGGTGAAGTGAAAAAGCCAGAAACCATCAATTACCGTACGTTCAAGCCAGAACGTGATGGTTTGTTCTGCGCTAAAATCTTTGGACCAATCAAAGATTACGAATGCTTGTGTGGTAAATACAAGCGCATGAAATACAAAGGCGTCATTTGCGAAAAATGTGGCGTTGAAGTCACGACTGCAAAAGTTCGCCGTGAGCGTATGGGTCATATCGACCTCGCGTCACCAGTTGCCCATATTTGGTTCTTGAAATCACTACCAAGCCGTATCGGTTTACTGCTCGATATGACCTTGCGTGATATCGAACGCGTACTGTATTTCGAAAGCTATGTTGTGACCGATCCAGGCATGACCCCGTTTGAAAAATTCCAATTGCTAGGCGATGAAGAATATTTCAATGCGCTCGAAGAGCATGGTGATGAATTCACTGCAAAAATGGGTGCTGAAGCGATTCAGGACTTATTGCGTGATATCGACTTAGAGTCAGAAATTGCGCGTCTGCGTGAAGAAATTCCAAACACGACCTCAGAAACCAAGCTGAAGAAATCTTCAAAACGCTTGAAACTGATGGAAGCGTTCCGTGATTCGAACAACAAGCCTGAATGGATGGTTATGACCATTCTGCCAGTGTTGCCACCTGATTTGCGTCCACTTGTTCCACTAGAAGGCGGTCGTTTTGCGACTTCTGACTTGAACGATTTGTATCGTCGCGTGATTAACCGTAACAACCGTTTGAAGCGTTTGCTTGAACTGTCTGCTCCAGACATTATCGTGCGTAACGAAAAACGTATGTTGCAAGAAGCGGTTGATGCGTTGCTGGATAACGGTCGTCGTGGTCGTGCAATTACCGGTAGCAACAAGCGTCCATTGAAATCTTTGGCTGACATGATCAAAGGTAAGCAAGGTCGTTTCCGTCAGAATTTGCTCGGTAAGCGTGTTGACTATTCGGGTCGCTCTGTCATCGTGGTTGGACCAACTCTACGTCTACATCAATGTGGTCTACCGAAGAAAATGGCACTTGAACTCTTCAAGCCGTTTATTTTCTCTAAACTACAATCTTCAGGCATGGCAACCACCATTAAAGCTGCGAAGAAAATGGTTGAGCGTGAAACCCCAGAAGTTTGGGACGTACTCGCACACGTGATTCGTGAACATCCAGTGATGTTGAACCGCGCACCAACCCTTCACCGTCTGGGTCTGCAAGCGTTCGAACCGACCCTGATTGAAGGTAAAGCGATTCAGTTGCATCCATTGGTTTGTACCGCATTTAACGCCGACTTCGACGGTGACCAAATGGCGGTTCACGTCCCGTTGACCATTGAAGCACAGCTAGAAGCGCGTGCCTTGATGATGTCAACTAACAACATCTTGTCTCCTGCGAACGGTGAGCCAATCATCGTCCCGTCACAGGACGTTGTTTTGGGTCTGTATTACATCAGCCGTGACACGATCAATGCGCCAGGCGAAGGCATGGTATTTGCGGATACGCAAGAAGTTGATCGTGCGTTGGCAACCAAGTTTGTGACTGTGCATAGCCGTATTAAAGTACGTGTGAACCAAACTGTATTTGGTGCTGATGGTGAAGAAATTACCACCACGTTCTTGGTTGATACGACTCCAGGCCGTTGCTTGCTGTGGAAGATCCTACCGAAAGGCATGACCTTCGACCAAGTCAACCAAGTCATGACCAAGAAAAACGTGTCTAAACTGATTAACTCGGTTTACCGTACTTTGGGTCTGAAAGCGACTGTCTTGTTTGCTGACCAATTGATGTACCTCGGATTTGCACAAGCAACTCACTCGGGTGTATCGGTTGGTATGGAAGACATGTTGATTCCACCAAACAAAGAAGAAATCATCAGCAAAGCAGATACCGAAGTTCGTGAAATTGAAAATCAATTCGAACAAGGTTTCGTGACTGCTGGTGAACGTTATAACAAAGTGGTCGATATCTGGTCACGTACCAACGAACAAGTCGCGAAAGCGATGATGGACAATCTGTCTACTGAAGTCGTCGTCAATAAAAAAGGCGAAGACGAAAGACAGAAGTCGTTCAACTCGATTTACATCATGTCCGACTCAGGCGCGCGTGGATCTGCAGCGCAGATTCGTCAGCTTGCGGGTATGCGTGGTTTGATGGCTAAACCATCAGGCGAAATCATTGAAACGCCAATTAAGGCGAACTTCCGTGAAGGTCTGACCGTTCTCCAGTACTTTATTTCGACACATGGTGCGCGTA
>CAYJUB010000317.1:0-3734 GCA_964373145.1 uncultured Moraxellaceae bacterium | reverse complement strand
TAGGAAAGCCAGAGCAACTTCGACATAACCTGACAGGGCTTTGGTCTAAACGCATCTCACAAAAAGATCGGCTTATTTATAAGTTTGATGAAAAGTATATTTATATCTTTGCGATTGGTGGGCATTACGATCAGCACTAAGTTTGAATGACTGAATAACGAATAAATTTTGTTAAACAATTAGTTATGAATTTACCCATTTTGCGCTTTTCACAATCATATATGTGAAGCCAGAATCACTTGGAGTTCGATAAGCACCTATTGCTCCGTATTCCTTTGCCATAATAGAGGTCATTTCCCATCCATCGACTTCATCTGCTGACCATAGAGCAGAAGCTAGCTTCAAATATTGCTCTTGTTCACCGATGTCACGGATAATCAAGGAGTCAGATTTTATTTTGTCTTCTAATGATTCATTTGCCCAAGCCCACATCCAAGTATCAGATAATGTAGAAACGCTCCCCGAAAAGCTAATTTCTGCTTCAACCTGTGGCTTTCCCTCATGACTTAATATTAAGAGTCCAGATTCTTGATACCAATCCCATCTTTCGTGATCGTTTATTTTGAATTCATTCATAAACGTCTTTTGCTTTTCATTTAAATAAGAAAAAGAATCCATAATAAGATTACGTAGTGCATCTTCATCTTGAATCCAATTTTTTTTACGAATATCTTGGTAGCAGCTTGAGCACAACATTTTAATGTCTGCAAACTTCTCTGAAGTATCGTTCCATTCTCCCTCTCGTTCTAGAACTGCTTCACACTCGTTACACCATGCGTCAGGGAACACGTCATTAGGATTTTCAGGATCATAGCCAACATTGAAGCCTCTCCCGTCACTTTCAACGAGATGTTTACACAGAAACGTTGCAACACGTTCTCCATGAGTTCCACATTCTACTTTTAATTCTGAATCACTCATGATTATTCCAGCCTCGGATAACTTATGCGGCAACATAGACATATAAGATGCCAAAATATTCGTCATAAGCTATTACTTTGTAAATGATTTTAAGATTGAATTTGATTCTAATAGTATCTCTCTTCATGGGGGAAGCGCAAGAGTTACAAGTATTTGCTAAATAAAGGTAGATCAGTTCAATAGACGTGAGCAACACAAAAAAATAGCGCGTCTCGACAAGCCGAACGCGCTATTTTTAGATCTCACATAAACTTACTACGCAGGCATAAACGCAGCCAATCGACTACCCATTTCAGCCGCCAATGCTTGAAGCGCTGAGAGCGGACGAATCATCACTTCAAAGTCAGTAATCTGACCAGCCTCATTGAAGCGAATCATATCAATGCCATGAATCGCCTTGTCACCGACTTTGGCGTTGAACTCAAGCACCGCATTCAAACCATCAGGCGTTGCAAATTGACGATGGTATTCAAATTCCTCGAAAACTTGCAGCACTGTATTTAAAATCAAATTCACCACAGGCGCGCCGCTGTATGGTTTAAAGACAGCAGGCGAACGAAACTTTACATCCTCAGTGAGTAATGTCGGCAGATTCGAGAGATCTTCTGCTGAGACCATCTCATGCCAGCGTGCTAATGTCGCCGCAGCTGCAGGTTGTAATGTGAGTAGAGTAGTCATTTTATTTCCCTTTATTTGAATTTTTTAAGTGCTCTTGCTTTGAAGTCTTCCCCCTAAGGGGGAAGATTTAGATGGGGGTGAGCTTTTGTTGCATAGATCAAAAGCAACCCCCATCCCAGCCTTCCCCCCTTATGGGGAAGGAGACAAGCGTTTTAAATACGCGCCGCCAATTCCGCACCTTGTTTAATGGCGAACTTCGCATCCAGCTCCATCGCTTTATCCGCACCACCAATCAAATGGGTCGAACAGCCAGCTGTTTGCAATGCGTCATGTAATTCGCGTAACGGTTCTTGACCCGCACAAACGATGATTGAATCCACTTCGAGCACGTTGATTTTTTTGCCATCATCGACATGCAAACCCACATCATCAATCTTGTGATAAGACAAGCCAGAACGCATATCGACATTACGATTTTTCAAACCTGTACGATGAATCCAACCCGTTGTTTTACCGAGTCCGTCACCCACTTTGCTGGTCTTACGTTGCAGCAAATAAATTTGGCGAGGCGAGGCTTCAATTTGTGGTTCACAAATGCCGCCGCGTGCTTGATAGCTTTGATCAATGCCCCATTCCGCATAGAACTTCTGTGGATTGGTGCTGCCACTTTCACCCTCATGTGTCAGATATTCCGCAACGTCAAAACCAATCCCGCCCGCACCAATAATTGCAACGCGTTGTCCCACAGGCTGACGTTCACGGAGGACATCAAGATAGGTCATGACTTTTGAATGATCAATACCGTCGATATCCAGTTGACGCGGTTGAATGCCAGTTGCAAGAACAACTTCATCAAATCCAGCAGCAATCAGTTGTTCTGCGCTGACACGTCGGTTGAGTTCGAGTTTGACGCCTGAAAGGTCGATTTTATTTTTGAAATAACGAATCGTTTCATAGAATTCTTCTTTGCCCGGAATGGTCTTGGCGATATTGAACTGACCACCCACTTCATGGCTCGATTCAAACAACGTCACATCATGACCACGTTCCGCTGCAACTGTAGAGAAGCTCAAACCCGCTGGTCCTGCGCCAACGACAGCAATACGCTTAGATTTTTCAACAGGGTTGTAAACCAATTCTGTTTCGTGACAAGCGCGTGGATTGACGAGGCAAGAAGTGATTTGTCCTTTGAAAATATGATCGAGACACGCCTGATTACAGCCAATACAGGTATTGATATGTTCAGCTTGGTTGGCTTCGGCTTTACGAATAAAGAATGGGTCAGCAAGCAGCGGACGCGCCATCGACACCATATCGCACATGCCGTCAGCGAGGGCTTGTTCAGCCACTTCGGGTGTGTTGAAGCGGTTGGTGGTGACCAGTGGAATTGACACTTGGCTTTTCAGTTTTTGCGTGACCCATGCAAAAGCTGCGCGTGGTACTTTGGTTGCAATGGTCGGAATACGCGCTTCGTGCCAGCCAATGCCTGTATTAATAATCGTCGCACCGGCCAATTCAACAGCGCGTGCGAGTTGAATCACTTCGTCTTGGCTTGAGCCATTTTCAACCAAGTCCAGCATCGACAAACGATAAATAATAATGAAATTCTTGCCAACACGTTCGCGCGTGCGGCGAATAATTTCAAGTGGGAAGCGAATGCGATTGGCGTAGCTGCCACCCCATTCATCAGTACGTTTGTTGGTATGCGTGACTATAAATTCATTAATCAGATAACCTTCTGACCCCATGATTTCCACACCGTCATAACCCGCTGTCTGCGCTAATGCCGCACAATTGACGAAATCTTCAATGGTTTGCTCAATGTCTTCGCTACTTAATTCTTTAGGCACAAACATATTGATTGGTGCGCGAATCGGGCTAGGGGCAACCAAATTTGGTTGATACGAGTAACGTCCAGTATGCAGAATCTGCATCGCAATTTTGCCACCTGCTTGATGGACGGCATCGGTCACCACGCGGTGATGTTCAGCTTCTTCAGGCGTAGACAGTTTTGCGCCACCCAGCATGACCACGCCCGCTTCATTCGGTGCAATACCGCCAGTCACAATCAGTCCAACGCCACCACGCGCGCGTTCTGCGTAGAAAGCAGCCATGCGCTCAAAGCCATTTTCAACTTCTTCTAAACCTAAATGCATCGAGCCCATTAACAGGCGATTTTTCAGGGTGGTGAAGCC
>CAYJUB010000316.1:0-3752 GCA_964373145.1 uncultured Moraxellaceae bacterium | reverse complement strand
AGCGAGATCACCTGTGTCGGCAACGACCGTGGTCATGGATTGGAGTTGGCTTAAAAGGGAGGTTGATGGCGTTTGGGTCATGCTGTATTACTCAATGAATCGCTTAGAAATTGTAATGGAATATCCGTTATTCGATTTTAGACAGGTTTACTGATGTTTTAACAGCGCTTCTTTCTGTCGTTTAGTCGTTTTTTTGCTACACTTACGCCTTAATTCGTTTAGATGAATCGCACATGACGATCATGGCATCTTCTTGCGTTCTAAACAAAATCAGTTAACCGAAGCATACGAAGAGCACTTTACACTAATCATCATCGATCAAGAAAGGAAATAACGCTGATGAGCAACAGCGACAACACATCGTCATCCAATTCGAGCAACGATGCCAAGAGCGGTTGGTTATTTAATTCGCCAAAACCGTCACTCGATCAAATTCGCGTGCGTATCGACACGGTCGATCAAGAAATTCATCGCTTATTGAATGAGCGTGCGACGCTTGCTGAACACGTTGCTATTTCTAAAAAAACCAATGAAACCAACCCGCTGTTTTACCGTCCAGAACGTGAAGCGCAAGTGCTGCGTGCCGTGATGGCGCGTAACGAAGGGCCATTATCCGGCGAAACTGTTGCAAGAATATTTCGTGAAATCATGTCGGCTTGCCTTGCGCTTGAAGCACCTCAGACTGTTGCGTATTTAGGACCGCAAGGTACGTTCACGCAGGCGGCTGCGCTTAAGCATTTTGGTGCGGATGCCGTGACGGTTCCGATTGCCAATATTGATGAAGTATTCCGTGAAGTCGAGTCGGGCAATGCGCACTATGGTGTTGTGCCCATTGAAAATTCATCGGAAGGCGTGGTCAATCATACGCTGGATAGCTTTATTTCTTCGCCGCTCAATGTGATTGGTGAAGTTGAACTGCGTATTCATCAGAATTTATTGGTGAGTGATACCACACGAGTGGATTCGATTACTCGTATTTATTCTCATCAGCAATCACTCGCGCAATGTCGTAAATGGCTCGATGGCCATTTCCCGAAAGCGGAACGTGTGCCTGTCAGCTCAAACGCTGAAGCTGCGCGTAAGATTAAAAGCGAATGGCATTCCGCTGCGATTGCGGGTGAAGTCGCTGCGAAAGAGTATGACCTCACGATTTTGCATGCCAAAATTGAAGATAATCCAAACAATACAACACGTTTCTTGATCATTGGTCGTGAAGCCGTGCCTGTCAGTGGTGAAGATAAAACCTCTTTACTGATCGCTGCGCATGATAAAGCCGGCGCGTTGCTCGATATTTTGCAACCGTTTGCGAAGCATGGTATTTCATTGACTAGTATCGAAACACGTCCTGCATTACCGGATAAATGGGCGTATGTGTTCTTCATCGATTTAGTCGGTCATCAAGATGAACCGCATGTGCGAGCAGCACTCGATGAGATTCGGACGACCGTGAAAGAGTTGCGTGTGTTGGGTTCGTATCCGAAGGCGGTGCTTTAAGAGCAAAATCCATCCCAACCTCCCTTTGCAAAGGGAGGAGCTTTTCAATTTTGGCATAGCCAAAATAGCTCCCTCCTTAGAAAAAGGAGGGCTGGGGAGGATTTAAAGGCATCTGTTTTATTAAAATTTAGTGATTAAGAACTACGGTTCGATAGAGATTAATTGGAATAAAAATGTCATCTGAAAATACAGCATCAACTTCGATTCAACCAGCCAATCAAGGCATTGCGAATATTGCCCCGTATCAAACGGGAAAACCGATTGATGAACTTAAACGTGAGTTGGGTTTAGATAATATCGTTAAATTGGCAAGCAATGAAAATCCACTTGGCTGCTCACCGCTCGCCACGAAAGCTGTGCATGATGAATTGCTTGAAGTTGGGCGTTATCCAGATGGTAGCGGTTATAAACTCAAAGCCAAAATCGCTGAAACATTTGATGTCGATATGGCACAAGTGACGCTGGGTAATGGCTCAAACGATATTTTGGAGTTGGTTGCGCGTACTTTTGTTTCGCCAGATGACAGCGTGATTTATAGCCAGCATGCGTTTGCGGTTTATGCGTTGGCAACACAAGCGGTTGGTGCGGAAGGCATAGAAGTGCCAGCAAAAGACTTTGGTCATGATTTGGTTGCGATGGCAAAGGCAGTGCGCGAAGATACGCGCGTTATTTTCCTCGCTAATCCAAATAATCCAACGGGTACTTGGTTCGCAGAAGCAGAATTTACAGCCTTTATGCAAGCCGTTCCATCACGCGTTTTAGTCGTGCTGGACGAAGCCTATGTTGAATATTTCCCTGAATATTTCAATAGCATCAAATTTTTAGATCAATACTCCAATTTATTGATTAGCCGTACTTTTTCTAAAGCCTACGGTTTGGCATCTCTGCGTGTTGGTTTTGCCTTGGCAGCTCCAGAAATTACAGATTTGATTAATCGCGTACGTCAGCCATTTAATGTCAATTCATTTGCTTTGGCTGCTGCGACTGCTGCACTCGGCGATCATGATTTCTTGAATCAAACGCGTACGTTGAATTACGATGGCATGGCGCAGCTAGAGGCGGGTTGTACTGCTTTAGGTTTATCGTGGATTCCGTCGCGCGCGAACTTTCTCAGTATTTGTGTGAAGACAGATGTTCAGCGTCAAGGCACAAACGTCTTTCAGGATTTATTGAAACTTGGTGTGATTGTTCGCCCGATTTCGGGTTATGGCATGCCTGAATATATTCGTGTTTCGATTGGTACGTTTGAAGAAAATAAACGCTTTTTGGAAGCATTATCACAAGTTCTTCAAGCGACAGCATGAATTCGAAATTGAGCCTGAATGTGGAAATAAGGATTTTTGCATATGTCTGACACGGATTTGATCGTCGAAAATGTATTGTTTGAAAAAGTCGCTTTCATCGGCTTAGGTCTGATCGGCTCTAGCCTTGCGCGCGTGCTTCGAGCAAAAGGTTTGGCACGTCAGATTGTTGCCAGTACGCGTTCGCAAAGCACACTTGATCAGGCGCTGACATTGGGCGTGATTGATGCTGGGTTTTTTAGCCCTGTGGATGCGGTGATTGATGCGGATTTGATTGTATTGGCAATGCCTGTCGGTGCCACTGAAGCTGTGTTACGTGCGATTGCAGGCCATATCAAACCTGATGCGATTATCACCGATGTTGGTAGTACCAAAGGCAACGTGTTACAAGCTGCAATCAATGTTTTCGGTGATACATTACCTAGCGGTTTTGTCCCTGCGCATCCGATTGCAGGCGCTGAAAAAAGCGGTGTGATGGCTGGTAAAGTCGATCTGTTCCGTCATCATAAAGTGATTGTCACGCCGCTGGATTCGACCAGTCCCGATGCTTTAGCCAAAGTGACGCAAATGTGGAAAGCTGCGGACGCTGATGTGTTGCAAATGACTGTTGCTGATCATGATGAGATTTTGGCGCATACCAGCCATTTGCCGCATTTGCTTGCGTTTAACTTGGTTGAGCAATTGGCAAGTCGTTCAGATAATTTAGATATTTTCCGCTTTGCGGCGGGTGGTTTTCGCGACTTTACGCGGATTGCCGCGAGTGATCCGCAGATGTGGCATGACATTTTTCTTGCGAATAAAAAAGCCATTCTTGCTGCGATTGATGGTTTTACCAGCCAATTGCAACAGCTGAAAACTTTGATTGAAAATGATGATTCGACGCCACTGATTGGCACTTTGACACGTGCGCAGGCCGCGCGGACACACTTTACCCATATGATTGAAAAAACGCCTTAT
>CAYJUB010000315.1:0-3785 GCA_964373145.1 uncultured Moraxellaceae bacterium | reverse complement strand
AAAAACGCTTTGTCGACGATATGCTTGAACCGCTGTTACAGCGTTTTCCAAAATTAAAAATTGTCCTTGAACACATTACTACCGCTGAAGCTGCCGCGTTTGTTCAAGCGCAAGGTGCCAATGTCGGCGCAACGATTACACCGCAACATTTACTGTTTAATCGTAATCACATGCTGGTGGGTGGTATTCGCCCACACTTCTACTGCTTACCAATTCTCAAACGTCAAACGCATCAAGCTGCGCTGATTCAAGCGGCAACCAGCGGCAGTGCTAAATTCTTCTTGGGTACTGATAGCGCGCCCCATGCACAAGACAAGAAAGAAAATGCTTGTGGTTGTGCTGGTTGCTATAGCGCTCCGATTGCGATCGAACTGTATGCAGAAGCGTTTGAGCAGGCCAATGCCTTAGACAAACTCGAAGGTTTTGCCAGTTTCTACGGCGCAGACTTCTACGGTTTACCGCGTAATACACAAAAAATCACCCTTGTGAAGCAAGCTCAGCAAGTGCCTGCATCTTATCCATATTTTGAAGGTCAACAACTTGTGCCATTACGCGCTAGTGAAACACTGACATGGTCAGTACAAAGTGAGCGCGGTTAATGAATGATGTAAATGTGACAAACAACGTTGTGACAAATGAAGCTAAGCCAGCACGGCCTATTATTGGTCAGCGCTTCCGAGGTTTCTTGCCTGTGGTCGTGGATGTTGAAACGGCAGGCATGGATGCAAAAAGTAATGCGTTGCTTGAAATTGCCTGTATTCCGATTCTGTTCGACGAAAATCATCAATTGGTTTTAGGCGAAGCAGTACACGCGCATATCAAACCGTTTGAAGGTTCAAAGCTCGATCAGCGTTCACTCGATTTTATAGGCATTGATCCGTATAACCCGTTTCGTATGGCAGAAGATGAGAAACCTGCCTTACTGCGGATTTTTAAATCACTGGAAAAGACGCGTCGTGAGCAAGGTTGTAATCATTGCGTCTTAGTCGGTCATAACGCGCATTTTGATTTAGGCTTTTTACAAGCGGCGGTTGCGCGGACGCATACCAAAAATCAAACGCCTTTTCATAGTTTCTCGGTGTTTGATACCGTGACTTTGGCGGCGGCGGCGTATGGTCAAACCGTACTGGCGCGCGCTTGTCAGGCGGCAGGGATTCCTTTTAGCAATGGCGAAGCTCACGCGGCGTTGTATGACACGCAAAAAACCGCTGAGCTATTTTGTAAGATCGTTAACGCTTGGCCTGCGATGCAAATTGCAAATAGTGATGAAAGCAATGATGATAAGTCGGAATAACAATGTCAGTTAACTGGATAGCGGCATATAACAGACTATTTGAAATTATTAATCGGGCGGGTGAACCAACTTATGTTGGGGGTCCTGATTTTTTGCGAGCAGCCCAGCAAGTAGATAAAGGTATATCTAGCTACACTCAACATATTGAAATGAGAAAGCAAAAAGGCAAGAGTACATCCCGACGAGATTTTTACTGGGATGTCATTCAATCCTTTACTGAAGATCAAAAAATTCAATTCTTTAGAATTTTTATTGACCTATTAGAACCTCATGCAAAAGATGATGTCGATGCTTTAAGAAGTGTAATATTCGGCGGGAATCAAGCTGTTCCAACTACCATCGTACCTCAAAATCTTTGGAGCTCTGAAAAATTAAATTTATCACTCAAAGAAATAGATAGGGCTATAGATCAACAGCAATTTAATCGTGCTATAAATCTCGCTTATACATGCCTAGAAGGGCTTTATAAAAGCTATATTAGAGAACATTTACCTAACAAATCAGAAGTTACAGATTTAATTCCTTTATCTAAGTTAGTTAAAGACGACTTATCTTCAAAGTTAAAAATTGATGGAGTTTTTCCTGAGCAAATCATTAATATCATTCCGACAATTACAAATGCTGTTGCCAGTTCTAGAAATAGCTTTAGTGAAGCTCACTTCGACAAAGATGCAAATAAATGGTTAGCACATTTTTCTCGTGACCTAACAAACTCGATTGGTCATTTATTACTTCACTTCGTCTCGCGACAACCAACGTTGTAATTCATGTCGAAACCTCTCTCCCTAATGGCACTCACTGCCGAAGCTGGCTTTGTATTTAACGGCATCATGAATGGCGGCAGCGACCCAACCGAAGGGCTTGAGCTGAGTTATAGCAAAGATCAAACGATGCCGATTCGTGATCACCTGCAATCGAGTGAACTGAATAACATTGATGTACTCCCCGAATACTTGCTCATCAAAAAATTGGTTGAGCAAAAATTCCCGCTGATTTTCGTCACGGGTGGCGCAGGCACAGGCAAAAGTACCTTTATTAAATGGCTCATGAAGCAGTTCAAAGGCACCGCCCTGCTCAGCGCACCAACCGCAATGGCAGCGATCAACATTGAAGGAAAAACCCTTCACTCCCTCTGCCAACTTCCGCCTGCATGGATTGTCAAAAAAGACATCAAACACGCGCCTCATCGCACAGATATAAAAGAAGCAAAATTACTCATCATAGATGAAGTGTCGATGGTCACCGCGAACCTTTTGGATGGAGTAAGTGCGTTCTTACGACAAAATCGTGAAGGAGATAGTGCATTTGGTGGCATGACGGTCATTATGGTTGGTGATCTTTTTCAATTACCGCCAGTCGTCAGTGAAGCATCCAAACCATTATTTGATCGTATTTATGGTTCTGCAAAATTCTTTAAAGCAAGATGTTTACGTAATACGCCCTATTACGCGATTGAACTTAAAAAGACGTTTCGTCAATCCGATCAAGACTTTGTCGACATTCTCACCAAAATTAGAGAACGCGTTGATATTGAAGAATCACTTCGCCAATTAAATGCAGGTTGTACGATTACCGATACACCACCAATTGACGCTGTTTGGCTCTCACCACGAAACACCGAGGTCGAAAGCCGCAACACCAGTGAACTCAATCGACTTGATGCAACGGTTCAGGTTTACCAAGGTAAGCTCACGGGACAATTCAAAGCTGACCGGCTCCCCTCACCCATGGAACTGGTACTCAAAACTGGCGCACAGGTCATGTTTACCAAAAATGACATCAACCGCCGCTGGATCAATGGCTCAGTCGGTACAGTCGTCAAAATGGGCGAAGACAAAATCACAGTAAAGATGTCTTGTTCACTCAAAAACGTCGTCGTTGAACGAGATGAATGGCTGGAATATCAATATCGCTGGGGAATGATTGACGAGGAACTTGAACGCTATGAAACAGGTAGTTTTATCCAGTTCCCACTCGTATTAGCTTGGGCAATGACCATTCACAAAAGCCAAGGTCGTACCCTAGACAAGGTACATCTTAATTTAGGACAAGGCGCGTTTGAAACAGGTCAAACCTACGTTGCACTCAGTCGCTGCCGATCACTCGAAGGACTCTCATTAGCAAGACCTTTAGTTGCCGCAGACATTCTCGTAGATCATGAATCTAAAGAATTTTATCAACATTTACGCGCAATCATTAACAAACTGCCTGCGGATGTCATGATGGATAGGATTGAGAATCCTTAAAGTCAAAAGCAAATCCTCCCTAGCCCTCCTTTTTCTAAGGAGGGTAAAAGCTCCTCCCTTTATGAAAGTGAGCTTAGAAGGGATTTGCTTTTGATGTTATTTAAAATATGAAAACAGCTGGCTGAGCCTGTCGAAGCATTTTCGATACTCAAACATCTTTCGTCAATGTAACGAAACTGCAAGAAAAACAACTAATGAAACGTCCGTTTACTCAACGCCTGCTTAGCCTTATCCACCAACAACTG
>CAYJUB010000314.1:0-3791 GCA_964373145.1 uncultured Moraxellaceae bacterium | reverse complement strand
AACTGGACAACGCGATACGTTCAGGTGCGGTACTGCGGGTTCGCCCCAAAGCGATGACTGTCGCCGTAATTCTGGCAGGTCTGATTCCCATCCTTCTAGGGAGCGGTACTGGCTCAGAGGTGATGAGTCGTATTGCAGTGCCGATGGTCGGTGGCATGATTACTGCGCCTTTATTGTCGATGTTTGTGATTCCCGCTGCGTATCGCTTGTTACGCAGACGGGCATATAGGGCTGACAAGTCCTAATGGTGTACCCCTGTAGTTTTTCTATTTCTAAAGAGGATATTGCAATGAATAAATTTACCGCTTCAATTTTAGCGACATTGATGCTGAGTGCTTCATTGTCGGCTCTGGCTGATGACAGTATGAAAGGCATGGACATGAGTAAGATGCCAATGATGGAGCATACGGCGAATGCTGCTAATGGTAGTCAGGCGATGTCACCCGACTGTATGAAAGGTATGGATATGAGCAAGATGCCGATGAAATCATCAAAAAGCGATAAGGTTGCTTGCGGTGTCGGTGTCATCACAAGCATTGATGAAACTACAGACATGGTTGTTTTGAACCATCAAGCAATCAAAGCGCTGAATTGGCCTGCGATGAAAATGGGCTTCAAAGTGGCGGATCACAAACTGCTGGATGGTTTGAAAGCGGGTCAGAAAGTCTGTTTTGAACTGACGACTGAAGGTGGGAAAGAGATTGTGACAGGCATCATGCCAACGAAGTAATCTCTTCCTTATTTGCCAACTTGATGAATAAGGAGAACTTATAGAATAATAACCCGCCCCCAAATCGCCGAGCGTACCCCAAGTGCCTTCGGCGATTTCTTGCTTATTGATCTACTTTAGCCCAAGCAAGATGGTAGTGTATCGCCAATGTCGCTGATTTGTTATTTAGAGGCATCACTCATTACTTATCTTGATCAGGCTTCTTTTCCTGAGTGGAGTGATTCATTCCTTTCATCATGAAAAACATCGAAAGTGGGCAAGCTAAAACCAATAATAAGGGTGCTGCTGCCACAATTCGTAATTGAAATGCAGGAAAAGCGACATACCCAGTGATGAGTAAAAGAATCATTCCTAATGCTATTTTTAGCATGGTTTTAATGCTGCACATGGTCGTATCTCCTTTATTCGGCTGGTATGTACCTATCAGAGTCGCATTGCAATCCTTGGGAAGGATTATTCATCTTATCGATCCAAATTAACCAGATACTTTAGTCTAAACCTCGTAGTGAACCACAGGGTCAAGTGTTATTTTTAGGGCTAATACATGTCATGTAAACGATAATAATTGGAAAATTAAGTTGGTTGTAACGTGGATACCCATAATCGTATTGCCAAATATTTCTGATAGCGATAATATCCAAAAATGCATATTTTTCGACTGATAATTACTTGCTTTCTGTCGCTTGCTATCCTCACTGTAGGGTCGGCAGCAGTTGCGATGCCAGTCGATAATCCATGTTCAATGCAACAAATGCAGATGCAACATAATGGGATGGCAATGCCTGCGACATCATCAATGATGATGATGAACATGTCTGATCTGCAATCTATGTCTAAGATGGATTGTATGAAAGTTGCAAAAAAACTTTCAGGTCATACCTGCCATTGTAAGTCTGGGCAAGATTGCGCGATTTATAACGCACAACTCGCTTATCCCGCTTCAACCTTATTCGTTTACCTGCCTACACCGCAATATTTGATTACGCAGCGCATTGCTGCACAGTCCATTCAGTTTCTCCCTTCGCCTGATCTCTTCGGATTGTGGCGACCGCCTCGCGCAATTTAATTCTCTTCTTGATTTAAAGGTTTATTGGTTTTAACGCCATTGAGCCATTATTACGCGTTTGCTTGTTCCTCACATTTTAGGGAATGATGGCATAACGCCATTAGTGACATTTGACAATTAATGACATTGATTCGGCGCAGGTCGGGGCAAATTCTGCCACCTGTATTTCAGACTTCACGAATTACGTTTCTTTTTCTGATTGAGAGGATATTGCGATGAATAAATTTACGATTTCTGTTTTAAGCAGCCTCATGTTGGATGCTTCATTGTCAGCTCTGGCTGATGATAGTATGAAAGGGATGGACATGAGTAAGATACCGATGTCATCAAATGGCGGTGCAGCTTCATCCATGTCTACGGGTTCTATGAACGGTATGGAAATTCACTTTGGTTCTAAAGGAATAACATCATGAAACCGCACATCAGCTGTACATCAAGCATCATTTCATCGCGCTTATTACCTTTGGCACGCTGGGGGCTATTGGTGCTGGCATTTTTGTATATTCAGGTCTCTACAACATTGGAGCCGATGACCACCACACTAAACCAGTATTCACTGTGCTTCAGACCTTACGCAATCAATCAATTCATATTCGTTCAAAGGATATTGTTGTACCGAATCTGAATGACCCACAACTGATTCTCAAAGGCGCTGGTCAATACGCGGCGATGTGTACCAGTTGCCACTTAACACCCAGCATGAAAGATTCTGAGTTAAGGGTGGGCATGTATCCTCAACCGCCAAATCTCACCCAGTTGCGTTTTGATCCTCAAGATGAGTTCTGGGTGATTAAGCATGGTATCAAGATGAGTGCGATGCCAGCTTGGGGTGGCAGCCATGATGATGCCACGATTTGGAGCATGGTCGCTTTCATCCAAAAGCTCCCGACTATGACTCCGCAAGAATACAAAGATATGGTGGCAAAAGCGCCGCCTGATGATGACATGGATATGGGCGACGACACCCACCATGACCATGGTGACAAAGCCAGTAAGGATGAACATGGCGCATCGGACATGAAAGGCATGGATATGTCTATCAAATCAAATATTAAGTCTATACATGCTTCGACGTGAAAATTCAATGCCATTACATCTGATGGGGACATAAAACACCATCAATAACCATTAACACAGGATAACGGCTAGTTATCCTGTGTAATTTTTTGACTAAAATAGGCTTGATCAAATTATGAATATAGTATGTAATTACGTGGTATGTAATATATTACGATATAAGCAGGAATACCGATATGGCACGCACTGGACTGTATAAATCTGAGGTCAAAAAGGCTCGCGAAACATTGCTGGCACAAAGCAAATATCCATCGGTCGATGCAGTACGTGTTGAGCTCGGCAATACTGGGTCAAAAACAACGATTCACAAGTATTTGAAAGAGCTTGAGGAAGAGGATGGTGGAGCCACTAGGCACAAAATTGAAATCAGCGAGGCCTTACAGAATCTCATTGCGCGACTCTCTAGTCAGTTGCAAGATGAGGCTAATGTTCAGGTCAATGAGATACGTGCTGAAAGTGGGTCAAAAGATCGACAACATGCTGAACTATTATTAGCTTTACATACTGAAATTGAAGCAATGGGTAATCAAGTGCGGCTGTCAGAAAGCACGCTGCTTCAGGAAAAGTCAGCCCATCAAGAAACGCAAGTTACGCTACAAAGTGAAACGATCACGCGCCATACGCTGATGCAGCAGGTCGCTGATCTAAAAGATCGTCTGGCAGAAAATGAAACACATCGTCAATCACTTGAAGAAAAGCATCAGCATGCAAGGGATGCGCTAGAACACTACCGCCAATCAGTTAAAGAGCAACGAGAGCAAGACCAGCGACGCCATGAACTACAGATCCAGCAACTACAAGCAGAACTGCGCCAAGTGCAACAGACAGTAATCATCAAACAAGATGAATCAACTAAACTAAATCAAGAGTGTGCGCGTCTGGCTACAGATTTATCTCATGCTCAAAGAGGCTTAAGCG
>CAYJUB010000313.1:0-3795 GCA_964373145.1 uncultured Moraxellaceae bacterium | reverse complement strand
AGTTGAGCCTGAGTACCCTTCCCAGCCCCTGGTGGTCCTAGCAAAATAATACGCATAACGTGTCCTCTAATTCCCTAAAAATAAAAAATCTAAAATAAAAACAAATTCAAATGACCAATACTTTTTTTAAGCCAATATCTCGATGTGACGCTAACATAACGCTCAACTTAGCTAGACTCAAGCCATTTTATATAAAGGCGAGCTACTTATCGGTCAAATGAGTTATTTGAACGTTTTATGCTGAGTTGACGATCTTGCTTTTACCGCGTCATTTATCGTCTGGTCTAACTGTGCAATGATTCTCGGATCAACGGGATTATGAGCCAAGCGGACCTGCTTCAACCGTTCAAGCCAATGAATCGCGCTATCATACTGCTGATTTTGATAAGTCGCCATCGACATGAGCAGCAACGCACCCTCATGGTTTGGGTTCTGAATCAGAATTCTTGACACAATATTTTGCGTCACGGCGCTCATTTTACCTTGTTCGTTCAGAAAACGCATCTGTGCGTACATCATTGCGACGTTATTATCTTCAGGTTTCAGACGATATGCATGGGCTAAAGATGCCAAAGCGGACTCTAAATCGTTTGCTGCCACATAAAGTTGTGACAACTTTAGCCAACGCGTTGCATCAAGCGGATGTTTGTGGGCATTGATTTGCATGGCTTGAAACAACTCAAAACCATGATGAGCCAAATCAATTGGCGGATGTTTAATTTTTCCCGTTAATAAATCATCAGCAAGATCAGAATATTGATCTTGCGCCATCCAAAAATCTAATAATGCTTGATGATTAGACGTTTTTTGCCCGTTTAAAATGAAATAGGCAGAAAATGCCAATATCGGAAGCCATAAAAACACTAAGCCGATCACAAGGCGCGGCACTCGCCTAACAGTACGTTTAACCGCCGAATGATCCACATCATGAGCCGCCAACAACTGTCGTTCAAGATCAACTTTTCGACCCGCATAATCTTCATGATCAATCCGTTTTTTTTGAAAATCCGTTTCTAGCTCCATTAACCGCTCGCGAAAAACTGAAACATTTAAAGTGAGTAAATCCAAGTGAGTTTTTGGACGACGTAGCCAAGGAAAAATCACAACTGCACTTAAAATCATCGTCAATCCAATTGCGGAAAGCACAAAGGTCAAATACGTGGAATTAGCGATCATCTCGTAACTTCCCTCTTAACTCATCTTTCTGACTCGACTGAGTCTCGCCATCCAACAATTGATTTAACCGCCAAGATTCCTCTGCACTTAATGGCGCAGTTCTCATCGTTCGACGCGCGCGCGCACGAAAAAACCAAACCATTAGAGCCAAGACTAAAATCACAGGCGGTGCAAACCATAAAAGCCACGTTGAACGTTGGATGGGCGGTTTATAGCTAATAAAGTCACCATATCGAGAGATCATGTATTCTCGAATTTGATCATTGGTCTGACCTTGTTTCACCAGTTCATAGGTTTTATTTTTTAAGTCTTGTGCAATCGGTGCATATGATCCTGCAAGATTCGCATTCTGACATTTGGGGCAACGGAATTCGTCAATCAAGGTGCGATATTGCGTTTCTTGCTCACTCGTTTCGAAGGTTAATTCGCCATCAACCGCCCATGCTGACGAAGAGGCATTCAAAGTAAAACTGAGAAAGACCAATAGCATCGCTAAAAATAAAGTCGCGGGCGTTATACGCATTGCCCTACTCCGTTAAGCCTGAGTCGATCTAAACATGGCTTGAGTTGAGTGAGCCAAACTTCTTCATTAATCTCACCCAAGATATGCAGTCGAATACGCTGATCCTGATCAATCACAAAGCTTTCGGGTGCGCCTGTCACGCCTAAATCAATGCCAAAATCACCTTTTGAGTCTTGCAGATTGATCACAAAAGGATTGCCGTTCTTCGCCAAATAAGCCAACGCCTCCGAGGGTTGGTCTTTATAATTCACGCCAACAAGGACAACGCCTTGCTGCTGCATTTTCAACAAAAACGGCTGCTCAACCGCACAGGTTGGACACCACGAACCCCAAACATTAAGTATAAAAGGTTTGGTTGGCAAATCTGAATTGGTCTGTAATTGACCATTAGCTAAATTAGGTAAGTTAAAAGGTGGCAATGTCTGATCTGTCGTTGCCTGCGGCACAATGGTTGGATCGACACCCAAACGTGTCCAAAGCACCACGACCAAACCCATGAAAATGACCAAGGGTAACAACCAAATGAGTTGCTTGCTTTTCATTTGGCTCATAGCGATGCCTCGGCTGTCGATTGTTTAATGCCCGTTTTTTTTGCGAGACGATAACGCTTATCGCTCATCGCCAACACGCCGCCAAAGGCCATGAACAAAGCCCCAAGCCAGATCCAACGCACGAACGGCTTGTAATACACACGCACCGCCCACGCGCCCTGTGGATTATTCGCATTTAATGGCTCACCTAAAGCAACATACAAATCTCGCATGAGATTGCCGTCGATTGCCACTTCGGTCATTGGGCTATTTTGGGCGATATAAATGCGCTTTTCCGGATAAAGTTTGCTCATGAACTGATCGTTTTTATGAACGCTAAACGTTGCCTTGGTCGCATCAAAATTCGCACCTTGAATACGTTGTAATGAATCAAAGCGAAATTGATAATTCGCCAACTCCACTGTTTGACCTTGCTTCAACGCCACATCTCGCTCGATACTGGTGTGTGTTGTCAATGAAACACCGACAATGAGCACGAGTAAGCCAACATGCGCAAACACCATTCCCCAATAGCTACGGGGCAAATAGAACAATCCGCTCACCCCTTTTGCAGTATTACGGGCTTTTTGCAAAACATCCCAAAGCATTAATCCAAGCACCCAAAGGCAAAGTGCTGCAGTGAATCCCGTCATTAACGCGTGTTTGCCTACGAGCAAAAGCCAAAGACCACCACCCACAAAAACAGCAGTCAACACCACCGTGATCACAGGTAAAAATAACGTTTTGCGCATTCGCTCGGATTGCTGCTTCCATGCAGTGACTGGCGCAATCGCCATAAAAACCAGCAGTAACCACGTTAATGGCACAAACAACGAATTGAAATAAGGCGCACCCACCGACACACGACCTAAACCCAGAGAATCTGCAAATAATGGATAAAGTGTCCCCAATAAGACAACACCGGTTGCGGTCACTAAAATGATATTATTCACCACCAGCAGCGTTTCACGCGACCACAGCCCATAGTGACTTTCAGTCGTCAGCTTCCATCCACGCAGTGCAAATAACAATAAGCTACCGCCAACCACCGTGACCAAAATTCCGAGTATAAATAAACCACGAGAAGGATCAGCCGCAAACGCATGCACCGAAGTCAGGACGCCAGAGCGCACGAGAAACGTGCCAAGCAAACTGAGCGCAAATGCCATAATCGCCAGCAATACCGTCCATGCTTTAAAGACTCCACGCTTCTCACTAACGGCTAATGAATGCAGCAAGGCCGTCGCCGCAAGCCACGGCATAAACGAGGCATTTTCCACGGGATCCCAAAACCACCAGCCACCCCAGCCTAACTCGTAATACGCCCACCATGAACCAAGCGCAATGCCAACGGTTAAAAATGACCACGCCAACAATGCCCAAGGTCGTGACCAACGCGCCCATGCCGAATCTAACCGTCCAGCCCAGAGTCCAGCCATTGCAAACGCAAATGGCACAACGAGTCCGACATAACCCATGTATAACATCGGCGGATGTACAATCAAACCGAAGTCTTGCAAAAGCGGATTCAGGTCAGCGCCATCGACGGGTAACGCCGCGACATTG
>CAYJUB010000312.1:0-3799 GCA_964373145.1 uncultured Moraxellaceae bacterium | reverse complement strand
CTATTTTTATTGGTAGTGATTTGTCTTTGACGGAACATTTGGTACCGTATGTCCGTGGACGTCAAGTGATGATTGTCAGCAACACCGTTGTTGCTCCGTTATATCTGGCACGCTATGTGGACGTGTTGCAAAGTGCAGGTAAGACCGTTGCGCAGTGTATCTTGCCTGATGGTGAGTCATATAAAACATTGGATAGTGTGAATTTGATTTTTGATGCATTGATGCAGCAACGTTTTAATCGCGATTGTACGGTGCTGGCTTTAGGTGGTGGCGTTGTGGGTGATATGGCAGGGTTTGCTGCGGCAAGTTTTCAGCGCGGTGTGGATTTTGTTCAAGTGCCAACGACATTGTTGTCGCAAGTAGATTCGAGTGTCGGTGGCAAGACTGGCGTGAATCACCCGCTGGGTAAAAATATGATTGGCGCGTTTAAGCAGCCTAAATTAGTACTAGCGGATATGTCATTGTTGTCTACTTTACCTGATCGTGAATTATCAGCTGGCATTGCTGAAGTGATTAAGTATGCGTTGATTGGTGATATGGCGTTTTTGGATTGGCTTGAAGTTCATGTTGAGGCTCTAGTAGGCCGTGATCCTGTGTTACTTGCGGAAGCCGTTTTCCGTTCTTGCCAGCATAAGGCTCGGATTGTTGCTGCTGATGAGCATGAGCAAGGTGAGCGCGCACTATTGAACTTAGGCCATACTTTTGGGCATGCAATCGAGTCGTTTATGGGATATGGTGAATGGCTGCATGGCGAGGCGGTGGCGGTTGGCATGTTGATGGCGGCAGATTTGTCTGCGCGGCTGGGTTGGATCACGAATCAAGATGTCGCCAGAATTCGAAGATTGTTGATCGCTGCGAATTTACCCGTCACCGTGCCAGAGATTGGCAGTGATGCTTTCTTGAGTCTGATGGGGCAGGACAAAAAAGTATTAGATGGACGATTGCGCTTAGTGCTCTTAAGCAAAATGGGGCAAGGCGTTATTACCCGTGATTTTGATTTAGCATTATTAATGCAGACATTACACAATAAGAATCCAGGATTGGAGGCGGTATGAATTCAAATTCAACATCTTGGCGACATCGGTTTTATCCAATCACGTGGTTGTTATGTGGTGTGACGATGTTTGTTGCATGTGGCATTTTATGGATTTGGCTACAACTGGCAGATCGTGTGGTCAAAATCCATTCATTTGATGATGCTGGGCCAAAGTCTGCGGCCTCGAATCGATTTCCGATGGATTTAGGAAATTTGTCCTATCTGGTGCCTGTGCTTGATTTAACTAAAATGACGGCGAAGCAGGATTCAACTCACAGTCCAGAATTTAAAGCGGCGGCTTTTATTGGTCAGCATCAAAGTGATTGGACGCTGCAATTGATGAATGTCTCGCAGGAAAGTGTGATTACTGATTTCTTGGCGAAACGCTCGGATCGCGCACGTTTTCAGTACTTTCGTTATAACAAAGGTCAAAAAGATGAGAGCTATATTTTAACTTACGGTATTTTTACCACTGTACAAACTGCTATGGGTGCAATGCAGAGTATGGATTTTGGTTTACCTGCTAGTGTGAAGGCTTTTCCAGAGCGATTCTCAACCTATAAGCCGTATGTCAGCGATAGTGATGAGCGGGTGAATGATTCAATCGCTGCGCAGCGACAAGTCAACTTAAGGCCTGTTGCGATTCCGCCTCCTTCTGATGCGATTGAAGATAAGCTGGCGCAAATTGCCGCTGAATCGAGTGCGCCTCCTGCCGCGGTTGTCGCAGAAGATGGTTTTAGTGGTCAACCAGACGCACTCCCTGCAGAATCCTTAAGTCCAACAGTTTCTGGGACTAGAACTGCGCCGCCAGTCGCAGTTCAAGATCCATTTAATTAGTATTTGGGCTTGATGGAGGTTGCCATTTGGGGCGAATTACTCATACAGCATTTATCTTTAAATTCTGTTTTAAGTGATCTTTATGAAGCGCCAGTCACGGCGCTTTATTTTTGGGAGTTTTTTGAGTATAATATCGGCGAGTACTAAGTGCTCCAAAATACTGTTTTGATTGATTATTAGAATAATAAGCTTTAATTGATTACTGTGAAATTGCTGTATTTGTTAGATTTAGAACACTGTGTTCGCTTTTTGTTATATGTAATAAATCTAGGATTGCATTTGAGTAAAGTTGAGTTTTTCTTTACACTATTACACCGTTTTGTCTGTCCTCCTTTTAAGTGCCGTGATAGCTTGGGCTTAGGATAGTTTGCGCCTTGTTTGTTCTTTCGTGGTGTTGTGGTCGTTTTCGCCATTGCAGTATTGTTTTTTACGTCTGTTTTTATTGTTTTACATATTTGTTTCTATATAAGGGTACGCCATGCATATGTCGCCGCTCGCTACGCTTTCTTCGGAAGCCCATTGTTCATCTGAATCAACTTCAGGTGCTGCGATGACGGGTCTGTATCAACCTGAAGATTTTCGGGATAACTGTGGCTTTGGTCTGATCTCTCACATGCAGGGTCAGGCAAGTCATCATCTGTTGCAAACCGCGATTCACAGCTTGAGCTGTATGACGCATCGTGGTGGTATTGCGGCGGATGGTAAGACTGGCGATGGCTGTGGTTTGTTATTGGCGATGCCTAAAGATTTCTTTAGAGCAGAAGCGCAAAAGCTTGGCGCAACGCTGCCTGAATTATTTGCAGTCGGTACGATCTTCTTGAATACTGATGCGACGCTTTCACAGCATGCGCGTGACATTTTAGATGCAGAAATCGTTAAAGAAGGTCTGACTGTTGCCGCTTGGCGCGTCGTGCCAACCAATGTTGATATCTTGGGTGAAATTGCGCTGCGTACATTGCCTGCAATGCAGCAGATTATTGTGTCTGCACCTGAAGGTTTAGCGGAAGCGGATTTTAATCGTAAATTGTTCTTGGCACGTCGTCGTGCTGAGAGCCAATTGACCCATGATCAATTGTTCTATGTGACCTCGCTGGCAAGTACCGTCATTAGCTATAAAGGTTTAATGATGCCGGAAGACATTGCGTCTTTCTATTTGGACTTGAGCGATGAGCGTCTGACATCACACATCGTGGTGTTCCATCAACGCTTCTCAACCAATACGGCTCCGCTTTGGAAGTTGGCACAACCGTTCCGTTATTTGGCGCACAACGGTGAAATTAATACCATTATGGGTAACCGTAACTGGTCAGTTGCGCGTACGCCTAAATTTGAAAACCCACTATTGCCGGGCTTGCTCGACATTAATCCGTTGATCAATCGCACGGGTTCAGACTCTTCTAGCTTGGATAATATGCTGGAAATTCTGGTCGGTGGTGGCATGGACTTGTTCCGTGCGCTGCGTATGTTGGTTCCGCCAGCATGGCAAAACGTTGAAACGATGGATGCCGTTTTACGTGCGTTCTATGAGTTCAACTCCAAGCATATGGAAGCGTGGGATGGTCCTGCGGGTCTGGTGATTCAAGATGGTCGTCATGCGATTTGTATGCTCGATCGTAACGGCTTGCGTCCAGCACGTTGGGTCATTACCAAAAATGGCTACATAACCTTAGCGTCTGAAATCGGTGTTTGGGATTACAAACCTGAAGATGTCGTTTCTAAAGGTCGAGTAGGCCCAGGTCAAATTCTAGTTGCCGATACGCTGACTGGCGAATTGCTGCAAACGGTCGATATTGATAATCGACTGAAATCAACGCATCCGTACAAAAAATGGCTACGTGAACATGCATTGCATGTCAAAACCGATGACGACTTAGAAGAAAGTCTGCAAGAGTTTGGCTTAAAAGGCGATGCACTGAAGTCAGAGAT
>CAYJUB010000311.1:0-3800 GCA_964373145.1 uncultured Moraxellaceae bacterium | reverse complement strand
GCTTTGAGGTGTCTGCAAGCTTGGCTGGTTTAACTGCGGGTTGCTTCGCCGTGATGAATATTTTCGCCCGTCCAGGTGGTGGTTATTTATCTGATGCAAAAGGTCGTCGTAAAGTGTTGATGATTTGTTTATTAGGACAAACGATTGGTTATGCATTGATGTCACAAATGGGTAACAGCGCTTGGACATTGGCAATGGCGGTTGCAGTGGTATTAACGACTTCGATCTTTGTTCAGGGTGCATGTGGCGCGGTTTACTCCATCGTTCCATTGATTCAACGTCGTATGACTGGACAAATTGCGGGTATGGCTGGCGCGTATGGTAATGTCGGTGGTGTGCTGTTCTTGACCGTGTTCTCCATGGTGTCACCCGTTGGTTTCTTTTATGTCTTGGCTGGAACTGCTGCATTGGCATTCATCGGCTCATACTTCATCTCTGAACCACGCGGACACATGATTGAAGTGCATCCTGATGGACGTGTTGAGCGTATTGCGGTTGAATAATCTCAACTGCTTTTTACCTATTATTATTGGAACATCAAAAGCAAATCCTCCCTCACGCAGTACTACCGTGTGCTCCTTTTCCTAAGGAGGGAATTCCTCCCTTTGAGAAAGGGAGGTTAGGAGGGATTTGCTTTTGATCTTGAGTAAATTTTTCTAGCTACTTATTATGCTTTAATGTACTAAAACCATAGCATATAAACTGTTAATAAAATTAGGAAAAGGATTTCATGCCTCTTCAAGTTACCGCAGCCCAACTCAGCGATAAGGGCATAAAAGAAGTCAATGACGATGCATTAGTCATGCATTTACCTGAAGGAGCTGGTCGTCGCTCACAGGTGATGATCGCTGTGATTGCGGATGGCTTAAGTAGTGCGGAAGAGGGCGGTCGTGGCGCTGTAATCGCAACACGGACATTCTGTAGTGACTTTCTTGCGACTGATCTGAATTGGTCGATTAAAACTGCGGGATTCAAAGTTGTCTCTGCCATTAACCGTTGGTTACACGGACAAGGGCAACACTATAATCACCGCTACAGCACGCATCTCACAACGTTTAGTGCGGTGGTGATTTCTGGTTTATCGGCACATATTTTTCATGTCGGTGATTCTCGGGTTTGGCGCTTTAGATCGGCACAAAGAACAGGGCAAGCTGCGCTTGAATGTCTCACTAAAGATCATGTGATTCAAATTGGAGAGAGCTCGCAACTCATCCGCGCACTCGGAATGGATTGGCGTGTGGATGTGGATTACAGTCAAATCGATGTGCAGGTCGGTGACTATTTATTATTGACGACCGATGGCGTGCATGGCGTGCTATCCAATGATGACATAACCAATCTCATTCAAACACATGTGGCTTCTAACCATTCTTCCAGTGAAGAAGAAAGTCAAAGCATTGAACAATGTGTTCAGGCCATGATGAAGGCAGCGTGTGATGCCAAGAGTCAAGATAATCTGTCATGTCAGCTTATTCATATCAAAGAACTGGATTTAGCGAGTGATAAGCCACCGCATCTTTCGAGTTTTCCACCACTGTTGCCTGATATTTTGCTTGCAGGTCAGCGAGTGGATGGCTTTGAAATTGTTTCAGAAATACATGCCAATAGCCGCAGTAAGATTTATCGTGCGACTCAGTTGAATGATCAGCGTCAAGTCATTTTAAAAACCCCTGCTGCGCAGTTCACGGATGATGTGGAGGCACTGCATGCATTCATGCAAGAAGAATGGATTGGTCAGCGGATCAATCACCCGGATATTGTGACGACATTATCACCAGAGCAACCACGTCAGTTTTTATACTTGGTGCAAGAGTATTTGGCAGGTCAAACGCTCCGTGAGTGGCGTAAACAAAATCCTGAAGCACCTGTAGAAACCATCATTCAATTTGTACGTCCAGCCGTTCGCGCACTGCGTGCATTGCACCGTCGTGAGACACTCCATCAAGATGTAAAGCCAGATAATTTCATTGTTCTCAATGATGCGCAAGATGAATTACCCAATAAAATACAAAGTCATGCACGCTTGAAGTTGATTGATTTTGGGAGTGCGCAAACGGGGAGTGTGACGGATACACGCACTAGACCCGGTGCGATGGAATACGCGGCACCAGAATATGCACTTGGTGAACAAGTATCGGCAAAATCTGATCAGTTTGCTTTGGCAGTGACTTTCTATGAAATGCTGACTGGCAAAATGCCTTACGGCGACAATTACGTCTATGCGAGGAAATCTTCGGATTTTGCGAATTTAGAATACATCCCAGCAAGCAGCTATAACCCACATGTGCCGACATGGATGGATGCGGCATTGATGCGTGCTTGTAGTCTCAATCCAGAAAATCGTTATGAGGATTTGGGGGAGTGGCAAGCCGATTTAGAGCGCCCAAACTATGATTTGACGCGCCCAAAAATGCCTCTGATTGAGAAGCATCCTTTGAAGTTTTGGCAGACTGTTTCGGCGTTGTTGTTGCTGGGGAATATTGTGTGGTTTGTGCTTTGGTTTAAGTGAGATGGTAAGGATATTGGCTTAAGTGTGTGCCAACATAAGGCTAATATGGGGGCGAGGCTTTTGCTGATTTTCCCAAATGTCACGCGCTATTTGCATTTTTAACAGCAATTCTGGACTAATCCCCAGTGCCTCGTGAAGCCGTAATGCAATATCTGCTGTCAGAGTTTGATGGCCATTGACAATGCGTGACAGTGTAGTGCGAGTGATGCCAATGTGGGTCGCTAAATGTGCAAGAGAAATGGCTGTACCTTCCTCTTTGAGTCCATTTAAATACTCTTGAATCAGCTTTCCAGGGTGGGCGGGGTTATACATGGTATACCTCAATGATAATCTTGATAGTCAACAACATAGGCATGACCGTTTTCAAACTTGAATGTTAAGCGCCAGTTGCCGTTAACTTTTACTGCATAATGGTCTTTCAAGTTGCCTTTTAATGGGTGACAGTTCCAACCTATAATGTTCATATCTTGTACTGAACTAGCCTGATTCAAGGTGGAAAGCTGGATGTTTAGTTTGTCCGCGTGCTTGGATTGAATTCCTGCGAGCGAACCTGTGTTAAAAAACAATTCAAGTCCTTTGTGCTTAAACCCGTGAATCATTATTATTATGCTTGTATTTCGTGTAGTGATACTACACGTTTTGATGAGTTGACACAACTCTAAACTAGGGCATTCTTATTCGTAGTGGATGCCGAATTCTTAAAATATGTCACATTCCATTGGCCTATCCGCGTCGCGCCGCATCGATCTTGGCAATGTCAATTTTTTTCATTTCCATCATTGCGTTAAATGCACGTTTGGCTTCTGCACGGTCAGGGCTGGTGAACGCCTCTGTTAACGTCACGGGCGTAATCTGCCAAGACAGTCCCCATTTGTCTTTGCACCAGCCGCATTCACTTTCTTCGCCGCCGTTGCTGACAATGGCATTCCAGTAGCGATCGGTTTCTTCTTGGTCATCAGTTGCGATCTGAAACGAAAATGCGTTCGTGTGGGGGAAGGTGGGCCCGCCATTTAGCCCAAGGCAGGGAATGCCTAACACTGTAAATTGAACCGTCAATACATCGCCTTCCTGACCCGATGGATAATCCCCTGGTGCGCGGTGAATTGCATCTACGGATGAATCAGGAAAGGTTTTTGCGTAAAAGTTCGCCGCTTCTTCGGCATCGCCGTTGTACCAGAGGCAAATCGTATTTTTGGCTATAGTCATTTTGTTATCTCCTTATCAGTCACAATGAAAACTCAACGTATTGGCTAATAAGATACGTGCTAATGAAAAAAGTACAGTGATAATT
>CAYJUB010000310.1:424-3807 GCA_964373145.1 uncultured Moraxellaceae bacterium | reverse complement strand
CACTATGCAGTCATTTTTACCGTATACATAAGAGCGAGATCAGCATGGCACGCGTAACTGTAGAAGATTGCTTAGGCGCAGTTGATAATCGTTTTGAACTGGTTTTAGTTGCTGCAAAGCGTGCACGTCAATTGGCTCGTGGCACGGCTGAATCGGCATTGGCTTGGGAAAACGACAAACCAACCGTTATGGCACTGCGTGAAATTGCCGCAGGTCATGTCACCCGTGACATCCTCAAAATGAAAGATGAGCCAGCACCAGTGTCAAACTTGGATGCGGTCATGTCATCTATTTCATTGAATGATTTCACATTCTAATCTTATGATTTAGAAAATTTGCTGTAAAAAAATCCCACGCATCGACGTGGGTTTTTTTATTACCATCAAAAATTGGCTTTAGAGATCAACTCTCTTTGTTACCCTGTGATACCACACAATTGCGCCCTTCCTGCTTCGCTTGATAAAGCAACCAATCAACCCGTTCAACAAAGGCGCTGGATGTATCTTTCACGGTAGGGATGATTGTACTCACGCCGCTACTGACTGTTAGAAAAGCACCTTGCTTAGAGCCCCGATGAGGAATCATTTCATCTAACACCAATTGACGACATTTTTCAGCGACAGCAATCGCATTATGCGCATCAGTTTCAGGCAAAATCATGGCGAACTCTTCACCACCAAAACGCGCAAACAGATCGCGTGATCGACCCGCAACAGTCGCCAACAATTGAGCAATACGCTTCAAGCACTCATCACCGGTTGGATGCCCGTACAGATCGTTATAATCTTTAAAACAATCCACATCGAACATGATCAACGACAATGGTCGACATTCACGATAAGCACTGCCCCATTCGCGTTCTAAGGTCATATCAAACAAGCGGCGATTGGCAACACTCGTCAGACCATCAGAAAAAGAATATTCCTCTAATTTACGATTGAGGCGCAGTAATTCTTCTTCATTTTTTTTACGCTCGCTAATGTCAAACATAAAGCCGACCAACGCTTCAACCTCATCGCCTTTACGAACCACATGCACCACATCGCGAATCCACACATAGTTTCCATCAGCAGTCAGTGCGCGGTAATCGGCTTCATGATCAATGCCTGACCTAGACTGAGAAACGCAAAAATTTACCACTTTTTCTCGGTCATCTTCATGCATCCGTGCCGCCCAATCCTCGACACTGATCCAACTATCAGGCGTCCAACCCAAAAGCTTTTCGATTTGCGGGCCGATATAGCTAAATTTCATCGTTGCCCAATCAATCCGCCATGGAATGGCCTTGGTCGATTCTAATAACGTCTTATAAACGCGATTATCTTCAGGTTCCATCTCGATCTCATCACCAACCATGGTGTAACTCCTTGTGCAGTTAAATGACCCATCACAGCCCACTCAAGCGTTTACTTCATTCCGACGACTAACCGTCTCGCACTCATAATTCCAGGTTGCTGTTCAAGTCTTGCCAGCAAACGCGAAAGTTGAGCCAAACCTTTCACTTCAATTTGCAACTTCATCGTCGCGATCCCATTCGCTTCGGTGATGGTGTTGACCTGCTGAATATTGATTTGATCAGCAAAGATGACGGCGGTCAAATCTTTCAGTAGTCCACGTCGATCATACGCCTCGACAACAATTTGTACAATTTGTCCTTTAGAAGGCTGCATTTCCCAACCCGCTTCCACCGCACGGCCAGCATCTTGGGTAATCAAACGCGCATATTCAGGGCAGTGTTCATTATGAATACTCACGCCACGATGCTGGGTAATATACCCTGCAATCGGCTCACCATGCACAGGTTGGCAGCACTGTGCGACATGCAGCTCCACATTATCCAAACCGTCTATCAGAATCCCGTGCTGCGATAAGGTTCGACTAGCACGCGGATTCAATGCAGGCCTTAACGTCAACTCAGGTTGATCGCCATCAGGTTGCATTTGTTTATTAATCTGATTCATCAATTGATGCAAGCTAATATCGCCCGTCACCAAACCAATCAGAATATCTTCGCCGCTTTTGACATTAAAAATTTTAGCGTAATCAGCAAGATCAATACTCTTTGGATGAATCGCCAAACGCGTGAGTTCTTTCGCCAACGTCTCACGGCCGATCTCAAGATTTTTACTGCGGTCTTGCTGACGGAACCAGTAGCGCAATTTGTCACGCGCATGCGCTGTTTTGATGTAGCCGAGTGAACTGACCAACCAATCGCGATTCGGATCACGGTCTTTTTTGGTCAGAATTTCAACCTGTTCGCCTGTTTTTAACTTGTAGGTTAATGGAACGAAACGCTGATTGACCCGCGCGGCATAGCAATGATTTCCAACCTGCGTATGCACATGATAGGCAAAGTCCAAAACTGTCGCATCTTTCGGCAATTCTTTGATATCACCGTCACGACTAAACACATAAATCTTTTCAAACTCGCCCCAATCATTCAGCGAGCCAACATCACCGTCTTCATCAGACTCATGATCATCAGCGGCTCTTAAACCATTCTCTTGTCGATTTCTATTTTCTTGATAATTTTCAAGGACACTGCGTAGTGAATGTAATTTGTGATCAAAAATCAGATCGCCTTTCTTACCCGCTTTGGTGCCTTCTTTATAATTAAAATGCGCACAAACACCAAGTTCCGCTTCATTGTGCATTTCAAACGTACGGATTTGTACCTCAAGCGAGCGATTCTCAGCGAGCACTGCTGTGTGCAATGAGCGATAGCCATTGGCTTTTGGATTGGTGATGTAATCATCAAACTGATCAGGGATATGACGCCACAGTTGATGCGCAATACCCAATGAATAATAACAATCAGGAACATTATTGACCAAAACACGCAGTGCACGAATGTCATACAACTGATCAAAACTCAGTTGTTTGCTTTTCATCTTGCGGTAAATTGAATAGATGTGTTTGACGCGACCCGTGACTTCGGCTTTGATGCCTTGCTCAATCAGCGCAGCTTGCAACTTTTGAGTCATCTGCTGGATGTATTGCTCGCGCTCTAAGCGCTTCTCGCTGAGCAGCGTGGCGATCTCTTTATAGCGTTCAGGTGAGAGGAAACGAAAGGCAATATCTTCGAGTTCCCACTTCAGTTGAGCAATCCCCAAACGATGCGCAAGCGGCGCATAAATGGTCAGAATCTCACGCGCAACACGTTCTTGACGTTCACGAGAAGCATTGGCCAATTCACGAACCGCAAATGTCCGTTCGGCAAGTTTAATTAATACCACGCGCACATCTTCGGTCACAGAAATCAGCATTTTATAAATGCCAGATAAATGCTCGCGTTGATTATTTTCAAAATGATCTTCGAGTCGACGATTGCGCTCGATCAGTTCCGTCAAGCCCCCCATCGCCAAGGTACTGCGAATGAGACT
>CAYJUB010000310.1:0-414 GCA_964373145.1 uncultured Moraxellaceae bacterium | reverse complement strand
TTTGAATGCCAACACCAAAAACTTCATGAATCTCATCGAGATCAATCAATTTTTCACGGACACTACGGAATAAAACGGCAGCGATTAATGTCTCTTCATCGACACGCAAATGGGTCAGAATATCTGCCATTCCCACACCCGCTAAATAGGCGTTGGAACGGTGTTCGAAGCGCGTTTTGTCCGCTTCAGTGGCACGGTGAGCAACCAGCTCACAGGCTTGACGTAATTGTTGAATTGCCGACTCATCCAGCTGTTCGGATAATCGAGTTAACCAACCTTCCAAATCCACATCTGATTCACCATAGCTGACGACATCAGCATCCGTACGCGGTGCTGCGTTTGTCTCATCCACGCGTCTCGGTAAATCTTCGCGTATTCTGACCATATCAACCTCGTGCCTCAACGCGCGACTTT
>CAYJUB010000309.1:0-3809 GCA_964373145.1 uncultured Moraxellaceae bacterium | reverse complement strand
AAGCCCCCCTATCTAAATCTTCCCCCTCAGGGGAAGACTTCAGGGCAAAAGCATTGAAAATCCATTTTAACGATTAACAATTGCATAGCATTGCAAAGGGAGGGTAGGAGGGATTTTATTTTTGACTTTTCTGAACTTAAAAACAATATAAGTAACTTAAGACAATTCCATCGGATCAATATCCAACGATGCACGCACGCCGCGGCGTTCAGGAAGGTGCCAGAGAGCAGGCCACCAAGGTTCGATCAATTGATGCAGTAATCGTCGATCACGGGATTGAATGAAGACATGTCCACGAAATACGCCAGCACGCTTTTCCATTGGTGCGGGTATCGGCCCCCATATTTCAAAGCGATGCTTCGCTTCGTTTTGAGACTCGTCAATCTGCGCTTGCAGTGCTGCAATGGCTGCCTTGAGGAAACCTTCTGTTTTTGCGGTACTCGGTGATTCTGCACGGATTAAAACGGCATGACGATAGGGTGGAAGTAATGCCTGCCGACGTTCAGTCAACATCTGCTTTGCAAACGCATGATAACCTTCACGAATTAAGGTCACTAATAGCGGATTTTCTGGATTACGTGTTTGTATTAAGACTTGACCTGCTTTGCTGCCGCGTCCAGCACGACCCGCCACGTGCATAATGAGCTGCGCCATACGCTCAGGCGCACGAAAATCCACACTCAAAAAACCACCATCCACATCAACAATCGCGACCAACGTCACATGTGGGAAATGATGCCCTTTTGCCAGCATCTGTGTCCCGAGTAAAATCGCCGCACCGGCTTGATTCGCACGCTGATAGATTTTATCCCAGCTCCCAACGCGGCTGGTTGTATCACGATCAACTCGGATGAGTGGCTTATCAGGAAAACGCGCAGTCAATGCCTCTTCTAATCGTGCCGTCCCCGTGCCAGTAGGCAGCAGATTGACTGACTTACATGCAGGACAATCTGTAGGCAGGCGGCTTTGATAGCCGCAATGATGACAATGCAAATGCTGCTTTGGCGTGTAATGTACTGTGAGATGCGCATCGCAACGTGGACAATCGGCTTGCCAGCCACAAGAATCGCACAGTAAAACGGGTGCAAATCCCCGACGATTTAAAAAAACCAGCACTTGTTCTTCTGCTTTCAGACGCGCTTCAATCGCATCCAGCAAGGGCATACTTAAACCGCTTTCGCGTTTTTTACCGCGCAAATCGATTAAATGTATGCGAGCAAATTCAGCATCACCAGCACGTTCAGTGAGATGTAAGTGAATTAATTTCTTTTCACTGGCAAGATGCAGGCTTTCAAGCGATGGCGTGGCTGAACCTAATACCACAGGGCATTGTGCATCGAACCCACGTTTTAACGCGACATCACGCGCATGATAGCGAAAGGTATCTTGTTGTTTATATGACAGATCATGTTCTTCATCGATCACGATCATGCCTAAGCGCGGCATGGGTGTAAACACCGCTGATCGCGTGCCGATGACAATATTGGCTTCACCTGTTTGCGCGGCTTGCCAAGCGCGTAAGCGGGCGACATCAGTCATATTGGAATGCAGCATGACGATTTCAGCATGAAAGCGTGTTTTAAAGCGGCTGATGGTTTGCGGCGTTAAACCAATCTCTGGTACTAAAACCAGGACTTGTTGTCCAGCCTCAAGCACAGGCTGCATGGCTTGCAAATACACTTCAGTTTTGCCGCTACCCGTTAGACCATTGAGCAAAATACCTTGAAATTTGCCAATGGCTTTATGAATTTGGTTAATTGCTGTTTGTTGTTCACTGTTCGGAGTGAGTGGCATATGAGCCAAACTAACAGGATGAACATGTAAATCGCTAGGCTGCATAAACGATTCAACGAAGCCCCGTTTTTCCAGTTGCAGCAGCGCACTGCGTTCTACACCCATCAGTTGCAAAATGCTTTCTGGTGCACCTCGTTCATCATGCAGCGCTAATATATCAAAGCTTTTGCGTTGCTTCGGTGAGCGTGATAATTCAGCGACATTCGCGATCGCAGTCGTCCGCCAATAGCACGTAAATAAATCTAAGGTACGACCTTGCCTGAGCAAAGCGGGGAGTGCTGCGCTGAGGACTTCACCAATCGGATAATGATAATAACTTGCCGCCCACAGCAGCAAATCTAACAGCTGCTCAGAAATAATGGGTTTTTCATCAATCACTTCAAGGACTGATTTCAGGTGATGCGCTGCGCCATCTTCAATCAGCACCGCATTATTGATTGTTCCTTTACTTTCAAACGGTGAGGTTCGGAGTACGACGCCGATGAGCTCACGTGATCCAAACGGCACGCGAACACGGCAGCCTGCCGCTGGAATCGTGAAATCGACGGGGAGAAGGTAGTCAAATAACTCAAACAACGGTACAGGTACGGCGACCTGTACGAGGTAAGAATTCATGTGCGATGGAGTAATTGGCGAAGAATAATATTAATCAGCCAAAACCATGACGCCGTCCATTTCGACTAGCGCGCCACGTGGCAGACTCGCTACGCCAAGTGCGGCACGTGCTGGATAGGGTTCAGCAAAGTATTCGCCCATGATTTGATTGACGAGTTGGAAATTGCTCAAGTCGATCAAGAAGATATTGATCTTAGCAATGTCCGCGAGTGAACCATCAGCCGCTTCACAGACCGCTTTGACATTATCAAACACACGGCGAATCTGTGCTTCGATGCCATCGACCAATTGCATAGTCTGTGGATCTAAACCAATTTGACCTGATAAATAAACGGTATTGCCCGTTTGAATCGCTTGTGAATATGTACCAATTGCAGCAGGGGCGTGAGTGGTATGAATGACGCGGCGCATAGTTTTTTCCTATTTAATGAAACTCAATTTGTTTGTATGTATTACATTAACGATTGAAAATGATGAAATCTTTGGCAGTCTTACCCTTCAAGGGGAGGACTAGAGAGCCTTAATCATCATCGTCTTCATTTTCTTCATCGAGTAATCGCTCTTCGGCACTGCGTCCAAACAACGCGCGGAAATTGAGATTGGCTTGCAGAACTAGCTGATCTTCTCGCAGTTGTGCTCGGTTGATTTCAACTCGGCGTAAAACCCTCATGACCTTTTGTCGTTTTGCGAGGTATTTACTTAAATCAAGATAAATCAGGTTGTTGTGAACCGTAACAATTCCAAGGCGGCTCAAAACATCTGGCAATGGATCAATGCCTTTGAATTTATAAAACCACATGGCAATTTTAAAGGCGATTTTTTTGGTGAATTTATTGAAATCCACTTGCACCACTTGGGTTGCATCTTTTTGTTCAAAGACCAATTGTTGTGTGTTTTTATTGAGATGTAATTGCATGAGATACAGATCAACATAGAGTTGTGCTGTGACGCCCTTGATTTCGACTGTCGCAAACAAACGCAACCAACCATCAAAGATATCCGCATGTAGATCTTCAATTTGACTAACATTATTGGTGACATAGCGTTCAATAAAATCATTGAGGAGTTGTTGTGGAAGCGGAAGTTCTCGCTCCTCTTCAATTAACTCTTCGGCTTTCTGGTAAAAGTCCTGAACACCAGCCACCAGCTTTTGCAGAAAATTTTGCATATGATGCTCGTCAATGGATCATTTTTGGTTTTACGCTGTTTCCGTCAGTCGGTTTGGCGTGATCGTACTGTAAAATAGTTGCCTAATGAAGACATTATATGATTTTACACTCTAGCGTGCATTTGTCAGTGTAGATTAAACTCAAAATCGCCTATATTAGTGTCAATCAATCCATTATCACGAAACATTGTTAAAGAATGTTCAATTGAATCGAATTAAATCATGGTAGAGC
>CAYJUB010000308.1:0-3816 GCA_964373145.1 uncultured Moraxellaceae bacterium | reverse complement strand
CCTACTACGCTGCGCTTCGTCTTGCGAAGCAGTGCTTCTCAAGGGGAAGACTTCAGGGCAAAAGCATTAAAAATCCATTTCAACTATTAACGCAGACATAGCTTTTTCTAAGGAGGGAGATAAGTTCCTCCCTTTTAGAAATGGGTGAGCAGCACTGCTGCGCAAGGGATGGATTTGCTTTTGACTTTGCCTCGCAACTGTCAAAAAACATTCATCATATTGTCATTTTTACATCTAACCATCTGCGGTTATGATGCGGATACTTTTGACGCTGTGGGGATAATTTATGTTTGAAAATGATGAGTTGGCTCAACTCGAAGTAATCCGCTCACATCCCCTCGTCCGCTCTCGCGTTCTGACCGAAATTGATGGTTTACCGATTTGGGAACTCTCGATTGGCGCAGAAGATGAAACTGTGCCAACGCTTGGCCTGTACGCGGGCATTCATGGCAATGAGCTGATTGGTTCGCAAGTACTTTTAGCTTGGTTAGAACACACGCTAAATTGCCTTGCTTGGGATAGATCACTACAAGAACGCATGCAAAAAATGCGCATTGTGACGATCCCACTCATCAACGTCACTGGTCTTAAAAACGGCACACGCTGTACCTCCAAAGGCATCGACCTGATGCGTAACGCGCCTGTCGAAGCGATTAAACCGTATGTCTGGCCACTCGCAGGACAAAAACTCAGCCGTCATTTGCCGTGGTATCGCGGTCAATCGCTTGCGCCTGAAAGCCAAGCTTTAATCAACAGTGTCATGCAAGCACACGAAAAAGCCAGCTTCATGATGGCAATGGATTTACACTCAGGATTTGGTCAACACGATAGTTTATGGTTCCCCTACGCCGCGCATCGGATGCCACCGCCGCACCTCGCCGAGGCCGTTGCACTGTGTGATCTGTTTAACAGAAACTATCCATTGCATGACTTCTATCACATTGAACCACAAAGTATTAATTACACGACACATGGGGATTTATGGGATTATTTATATGACCATGCCAATGATCAGCGTGGCGCATTATTTCTCCCCTATACCTTAGAAATGGGTTCATGGCTGTGGCTGCGGAAGAATCCACGTCAATTCTTTCAACGCTTTGGATTATTCCATCCAATGCTGCCCCATCGCTTACGTCGCGTACTTCGTCAACATTGGACGATTCTTGATTTCCTGATGCGGGCAACATCCGATTACGATCAATGGCTACCCGACAAACTCGCGCGCCTCAGCCTTCATCAAGCAGGAATAGAACGCTGGTATCGTGGGTAAACATCAAAACAACACTCATCATAAAAAAATTAGCACAATTAATAATCATCGCGTTATGATCGAGCGAGCATCTCGATCAGGTCATGAAGACCCGTCTCAACATGCTTTCGTTTTAAAACAATGCTTAACCGATAACGAAGACATTTTTTGACCCTTATCAACGCGAGAACTCATATGAAAGCAATACTCTCATCTACAGCACTGATTCTAGGATTGATCACCAGTGCTGGTGTTTATGCAGCCGCTCCAGCAGGCGCAACCGGTTTATGTAAAGACGGTACTTACTTCACTGGTGCAAGCAAGCAAGGTGCTTGTCGTGGTCATAAGGGCATCCAAGAATGGTACGCCACTACAGGCGCAACCGCCGCAGTCACCACCACTGCCTCACCAGTAAAAACAACCAAAGTCACCAAAACCATGCAGACCACAGCTGACGTGACTTCCAGCACCTCATCCACAGGTGCAACTGGCTTATGCAAAGATGGCACTTACTACACTGGCGCAAACAAAAAAGGCGCATGCCGTGGACATAAAGGCATTCAAACTTGGTATGCCGATTCAAGCACGACAACCGCAACCACAAAAACTGCACCGGCTCTAACACCCACAAAAGTCACCAAAACCACGACCACATCCGTCTCTTCCTCTGGCGCAGCCCCAGCAGGAGCAACAGGCTTGTGTAAAGACGGTTCTTACCACACAGGTGCAAACAAGCAAGGTGCTTGCCGTGGTCACAAAGGCATTCAAGAATGGTACGGCCCAGCTACAGCAGGTGCTGCTGTAGGCACAACCGCAGCGGCAACGACTCCAGCGGCGCCAACCGCAGCAGCTCCAGCGCCTGCGCCAGAGAAAAAAGGCATGTTTTCATTCTTGAATAAGAAACCTGCCCCAGCGCCTACAGCTGCCGCACCAGCAACAACGACCACTACATCAACTCATGCGACGACAACCACGCACGCTGCACCAGCAGCCATTGCAGCAGGCGGCGGTGCGGGTAAAGTTTGGGTGAACACAGAGTCTAATGTTTACCACTGCGAAGGTTCACATTGGTACGGCACGACCAAAGCAGGTTCATACATGACTGAAGCCGCCGCACAAGCAGCTGGCGCACGTCCAACTCATGGCAAAGCATGTAAATAACCCCTTTGAATCTGTAATAAAAAAACGCCGATACTCTCAATGAATGTCGGCGTTTTTTTACAATTATTGAAAAGAAGAAATAGCGTATTGAGCCTGCGGTTACTGAGCTTGTGGTTCGACAGGCTCACCAACCATCGAAGTATCGAAATGTGCGGCGCCGAGTATCACCTTACTTCGACAGGCTCAGTGATCTTTATGGGTACGTCGAATATATCAACGAACAAATGTCTTCCAGCTAATATCACCCAATACCGTATCCAGCGTCATTTCTAATTGATCACCAGATTTCAATGAGCCAACACCTGCTGGCGTTCCAGTCATAATGACATCGCCTTTTTCCAAGGTAAAAGACTCGCTGATGTGCGCAATTAAACCCACAATATCAAACAGCATTTTTTCAGTTTCGCCGACTTGTCGGGTTTCACCATTCAGTTTGAAGGTGTAACGTGCGTTTTTGTAATCCGCGATAATGTCAGGTGCAAGCCATTCGCCAAGTACACATGAACCATCAAATGCTTTCGAGCGTTCCCACGGATAACCTTGATCTTTTAGGCTATTTTGCACATCGCGCAAGGTTAAATCTAAGCCGAGCGTCACACCTGAAATTGCAGCGCGAGCTTCTTCTTCAGTTGCATTTTTTAGGGTTCGACCGATTTGAATGGAGAGTTCACATTCAAAATGACATGAACCTAAATTGGCACTCCATGTAATGCCATCATTCAAACCAATTAGGCTGCTCGGTGGTTTGATAAACAGAATTGGTGTATCTGGAACTGCACTGCCGAGTTCTTTGGCATGATCGGCGTAGTTGCGACCGACGCAGACGATTTTGGAGGGTTTGGTCATATTCTATGTTCCCGTCTTTTACGTTATTGGTTGATCACGTTTAATTTTGAAATTTGGTTCAAATTTAAATAATGCTTCTTCTAGTTGCTGCCAATGCCCTTGTTTGGGACATGCATTGCTTTCTTGAAATTGATTTTGCTCAGTAAATACTTCAATGTTCACAGGAGTAATATTATTTTCAATACGATTAATCTTATACATCAAACAACCTCTCCTAGACTCATAACGCCGCACACCCTGCGAAAAATTTGTCCGACAGCAGCGCCTTGTTATGTTTGCCACTCTTTCTCAAGAAGATCTTCTCCATTTACCACCCAATATTTATAAGCTTCAGGCAGTTCCTTAAATGGATAGTCATTTTTGACCCACACATTTGGAATGAACTTCTCGAATATGTGCTGATCGTGATAAGAACAGTAAGTATTTGAATCAAAATCATAGATCAAACGAGGTATGTATTTCTCGACAGACCACCAGTCATTGGTAGGTAGGCAAGACAAAATCAGTTCTTTTAAAAAATCTACTTCTACTTTTTCAGATTCGATTCGCTTAAGGAA
>CAYJUB010000307.1:0-3851 GCA_964373145.1 uncultured Moraxellaceae bacterium | reverse complement strand
TTGAGTAATGTAAGCAGGTCTTCATACGCATCATCGGTGCCTTTGCTTGGGCGGCAGTGAATCATGAGCGCCTTGCCGACGTTCTTTGCGATCTCCGCCTGCGCAAGAAAAACTTCTTCCTGTAATTTTTTATTTTCTGTTTTGGGCTCATTTATGACATCTTGATTATTCTTGTCTATGATCTTTATACTCATCTTGGCTTTCTTCTTGGAAACTTGAAACGACGTTCCCTCGGAACGTCCATGCACTGGCAGAGCTGCATCGTTTTGCATAGCTATCTTGTCTTTCTTTTCTGCCTCTGGCATAGGTTTAACTAGAGAGAGTTTTTATAAAGTTATTGTATCTATAGCAATCCAACTAATAAAACGGAAGTTGAAAGTATAAATATTTAGTTGGTTGCTATCTTCGAATAACATATGTTATTCGGGGCACCAAAGAGCTTCTGCTCTTTGAGTGTATGTGAAACCACTAAGTATTATACTTTTCAGTGGAAAATCTTTAGTGGTTTCACTATAATTTGGAATTTATAGTGAACCATTATTTGCTCCGTATACTCTCCTGCATATCTTCGAAGATATGCGTGGGATATACTGAGCACGTCATTTCCATGCAGAGCTATAAAACTAATTCTTCACGCCGGTGATTCTTTATTTACCGAATTAAGTATAATTTATGGCAGAAGTTCTGATTCCTGTGATTTTTTCATTCGTTCTTGGAATAATCAGCATATTCAGCGACAGGTTTGTTGGATATTTTGAAAAATTTCATGAAGAACTCATGAGTTTTTCTGCTGGGATTTTGATAACAATAATACTGATAGAATTTATGCCTATAATATCTGACGGGGCTGTGTTGTTCAATCGTTTTGTTTATGCTTACGTCGCGCTGGGATTCGTAATATTCTATTCAATTGAGAAAAATATTAATTCGTTTTTCGCACCGCTTTTTTGGGCGTACTCCCAGTCCAACGTTTAAAAGCTCTTGTCAATGCGCTTTGATCAGAATACCCTAATAATTCAGCGATGTCTGTGAGTTGTAGGCGGTTGTCATTTAAATATTGTTCAGCCAAGTGACGTCTTGTTTCATCAAGCAGTGGTTGAAAGCGTAGCCCTTCATTGGCGAGATGGCGTTGTAAAGTACGTGGCGTTAAAAATAGGCTGTTTGCTACTTTTTCTAATGTCGGCGTATCTTCATGACAGAGGCGGACGATTTCTTGGCGGACTTTTTGCTCCCATTCACGACCTTGCGGAAGAGCCGCGAGTGCTTGATCTGCTTGAGCTGAGAGCAAACCTAAAAGGACTTGATCTGCTTGTTTGATGGGTGTGGCAAGGAGCGTCATTGGGATTTTAAGTTGCATTTCAGGTTGTTCGAACTTCACGGGACAATCATAGAATGCTTCGATCATCGCAGCATGCGCTAGGCGCTTGGATGTGAGATGAACTTCACAAAGCGGGGCGTTGCTGCCTGTCAAATTACGCATGAATTGCACCATTGCCGCCAAACCCATTTCAAAAAACAAAACATTAGGTTCAGCCGCAATATCCCAACCGAGGACGATGGTATCGTCCACTTGTGTCGTGGACATCGTGTAGCGATCATCAAGCAGTCGCGCGTAACGATTCAGTAGAAGTACTGCCTCGCCCATATTGGCGCATGCCAAAATCAGATAGCCTAAGACACCAAAATGAGCTGCGGAAATATGGCGACCAAGCTCGATGGCTAAATTGGGTTCATTCATTTCATGTTGGATGCGATTAAGCATTGCGGTGAATTCAGTGAAAGGAATGCGTCCTTCAGTTCCTTTTATATTGTTGTTTGTATGATCTTTTTTGTGATAGTTGGCGGTTGTGTAAGGTAATATTCCTAGGCTCTCCAATACGCTATCTGGACTAGGGTGATGATGTTTGATGTACTCAACCAGCAGCAGGACATAGGTCTGGCTAATGTACGCATCTTGATGATGCGAAGCTGATTGGCGCGGAAGGATTTGCTGTATTGAAGTCGTCATGTCGTCATTTGTATAAAAAAAGACGAGTTTTGTCAATTCTTATTGATTTATTTACGCGATACTTTAACTATCAAAGAGCGCATAAGCGAGATCACAACATGAATATGGCAGTTAATTCCAGTTACGCAGAGATTAAAAACGACATCGTCGTCCGTGAAAAATTGGACTTCAAATTGGATCACAGTATTCCAAAATATTGGTTTCGAAATGATCCTTTTATGACTCGTTTCTTTGATGGTGTCTGTGCAACCTTTCCAGAAGGAGAACGTTATTTCATCAGCAGCGTACGTCAACTGCGTGATCAAGTGACAGATCCAAAACTGCTGCAAGAAGTGAAAGACTTCATGCGCCAAGAAGGTCAGCATGGTTTGGTGCACACTGAGTTCAATCAACTTTTGCAAGAACAAGGCATGCCAATTGAGGAACTCTTGGCGTACCAAAAAAGAGTTTTTGCGTGGCAGCTTAAGAATTTCACTCCTGAATTTAATCTTGCAATCACAGCCGCTTGTGAACACATTACGGCGTTAATGGCTGAATGTTTCTTTGCCAAAACTGAGACGATGGCGGATGCTGATTATCGTGTTCGTGCGATGTTGGCGTGGCATTCGATCGAGGAAATGGAACATAAAGCGGTCGCTTTTGACGTGATGAAAACCGTACAAATTTCGTATGCAGTACGTGCTTCGGCGATGGTGTATTTGACGGCTCATTTCACCCTTGAATCTTTACGTCATACACATGATTTTATGAAAGCGGACGGTTTTACCCTGCGTGATCGTATTCAGTTTGCGCGTAAAGGACTTCCGAAAATCTTTGGACGAAAAGGTTTACTTGCACCGATGACTAAATCTTGGCTGGATTATTTCCGTCCGAGTTTTCATCCTTGGCAGCATCCAGCGATCGCACAATATCAAGTTTGGCTAGATACGTTTGCCCAAACAGGTGATCCGATAACAGCAAGCGAGGCGTTTCATCAAGCTGGAAATTAAGCCAAATATATTTAAGGAAGCCCAATCATATGATTGGGCTTTTTTGTGTATATATGCTAAAAGTAGAAGTGCATCACGATACATATTCAATAACACTATTCAATTCGAAACGTGTCAAAATAATTGATCATGTTTTGAGTGGTGGATTATTCAAAATAATAAATGTTATCAACTTAACATTAAGTTGTGCGATACAGCGAATACAAATAATAGACCTCGAGAGAGTACAAAGAATGAATATGATTGTGAATCCAGATTTCGACAATCTGAAGAAAGATTTAGTTGTACGCGAGCATTTGGATTTTAAGCTAGACGCGAGTATTCCAAAATATTGGTATGCCAACGATGCTTTTATGACGCGATTTTGGGGCGGCGTCTGCGCCACTTTCCCCGAAGGAGAACGTTACTTTATTAGCAGTCTTCGTCCATTTCGTGATCAGATCAGTGATCCTTATTTAAATCGAGAAGTGAAAGATTTCATGTGCCAAGAAGGGCAGCATGGTGTTGTGCATACTGAATTTAACCAGATACTACAAGAACATGGTATGCCGATTGATAAGCTGGTCAAATATCAGCATAAAATATTTAATTTATTGTTGGGCTTTTTCTCTGCAAGATATAATTTAGCGCTAACCGTAGCCTGTGAGCATATTACGGCGTTGATGATGGAGTGTTTCTTCGATAAGAAAGAAACCATGGAATCTGTGGATTATCGAGTGCGTGCAATGCTTGCGTGGCATTCTGTTGAAGAAGTTGAACATAAAGCCGTTGCTTTTGATGTCATGAACGCAGTGAAGGTTTCTTATTTCACACGTGTTTCTGCGATGATTTTTTTAATCTTCTTTTTTACCATT
>CAYJUB010000306.1:0-3852 GCA_964373145.1 uncultured Moraxellaceae bacterium | reverse complement strand
GTGTTACTAAAATCGCCCTAAAGCCTGCTTTTATTTTAAACAATCTCTCCCCCTGATGAATGTGTAAGACATTAAGACGAATGATGAACCTGTCGCAAGACATTCATCTTCACGAATAAAAGGAAGAATATTATGGGCTTACTCTGGTTCTTACTTATTGGTTTGATTGCAGGTTGGTTGGCTGGCATGCTGGTCAAAGGTGGCGGCTTTGGTGTCGTCGGTGATATGGTCGTCGGTGTGCTTGGTGCATTGATCGGCGGTGTGCTTTTCACCAAGCTCGGCGTTTCTTCGGGCGGAGGAATGATCGGAAGTATCATCGTTGCGACGATTGGTGCAATCATCCTCATCTTTGTGTTACGACTCATCAAACGAGCGTGACCATTTAAAATTCATAAAAAAAGCGAACCATGAGGTTCGCTTTTTTTTACTTACAAAAAACTGCTTAGTCCATCTTACGGCCTTTGCTTGCAGCAATACGCAAACGTAGACCATTCAAACGAATGAAACCTTCAGCGTCTTTTTGGTTATATGCGCCGCGATCGTCTTCAAACGTCGCGATGTTTGCATCAAACAACGTGTCATCTGACTTACGACCCGCAACAATCACATTGCCTTTGTACAGTTTGACGCGCACAACACCGTTTACAGGTGCTTGTGATTCGTCAATCATGACCTGAAGCATCTTACGCTCAGGGCTCCACCAGTAACCGTTGTACACAAGGCTTGCGTAACGTGGCATCAACTCATCTTTCAGATGTGCAACTTCACGATCCAGCGTAATGGATTCAATCGCGCGATGCGCACGCAGCATAATCGTACCGGCTGGTGTTTCGTAGCAACCGCGCGACTTCATGCCAACATAACGGTTTTCGACCAAATCTAAACGACCAATACCATGCTTGCCGCCGAGTTCGTTCAAAGTCACCATCACTTCAGCTGGAGTCTTTGCAACGCCATCGATTGCAACGATGTCACCTGATTTGTAGGTGAGCTCAACGTATTGCGGAACATCGGGGGCTTTTTCTGGGCTAACCGTCCAGCGCCAAATATCTTCTTCTGGCTCCCAGTACGGATCTTCTAAACCGCCGCCTTCATAAGAAATATGCAGCAAGTTTGCATCCATTGAGTATGGAGACTTCTTACCTGCTTTCGCGAAATCGATTGGAATATTACGTTCTTTGGCATATTCCATCAGCGTTTCACGTGAGGTCAAATCCCACTCGCGCCACGGTGCGATCGTTTTCAAATGCGGCGCCAGTGCAAACGCACCCAGCTCAAAACGCACTTGGTCATTACCCTTACCAGTTGCGCCATGGCTGATATATTCAGCGCCATGTTCTTTAGCCAGTTCAACCAAACGTTTCGCGATCAATGGCCGTGCAATCGAAGTACCGAGCAAATACTCGCCTTCGTAGATGGCATTCGCACGGAACATTGGGAACACGTAATCACGCGCAAACTCTTCACGTAAATCTTCAATATGAATGGATTTAACGCCCATTTGCTGTGCTTTTGCACGCGCTGGTTCAACTTCTTCACCCTGACCAATATCAGCAGTAAAGGTAATGACTTCAGCATCATATTTCTCTTGAAGCCACGTCAAAATGACCGAGGTATCTAGACCGCCTGAGTAGGCAAGTACAACTTTACGCTTTTCCGCCATGAATGTTGTCCAGTGCAAATTAAACTAAAAGGGATAAAACAGAATAAATCGATATGGGGGCACTCTAAAATAGGAGCACTCTAAAGTCGCAATATTCTACATGAAAGCAATCCATGACGCAGCAACTTCAATGATACGAATACGATATTCAAAGCGCATAAAAACCTACGCCGTCTCAGTTTTCATCAGATGATATTCGCGAATTCGATGACGCCCTGCAGTTTTTGCTTTGTAAACCGCTTCATCCGCTTGGTGAATGAATTCTGCAATGGTGATTTCGTCATCTGTAATCGCATGAGTAGACACACCGATACTCACGGTCACAAATTTTTCAGTTTTCGATTTTTTATGTTCAATATTCAAATCATCAACTGCCGCTAAGATCCGATCAGCAACAGCGCGCGCACCAGGAATCGGCGTATTTGGTAAAAGCACAACAAACTCTTCTCCGCCATAACGAGATGCAACATCGGTACTCCGCGATAAAATTTTCAGCAAAGTATGCGCAACCGCAATCAACGTATCATCACCTTTGAGATGGCCATAGTAGTCGTTGTAGGCTTTAAAATGATCAATATCTATAAATATCAATGAAATTGGTTCACCAGAACGCTGTGCACGCTCCCACTCATCATCGATTCGCTCATTGAAAAATCGACGATTCGCAAGACCAGTCATTGGATCTTCTCGCGATAAACGCTCCAACTCCCGACCTAACCGCTCAGCTTCAGCTTTATCCAAAGTCAGCAAACGTTCTTGTAAAAAATTCACTCGTTCCTTCGCAATTGAAGCATGAGAAACTGTATATCCGATGAAGTTAATCAAACCAATATAATAAAAATATCGAGTGATGTCTTCGTTGGAATACCAGACAAAATCATAATTGGCAGTTTGCAAATACGCGATAAGCATCGCCAGTAATCCCGCACTTCCTCCGATGAGCAATGCGTATCTGGGCTTCATAACCGTCACAAAGTAAACCAAAATATAAACTAAAATAACATCATATGTTGCAGCTTGCGCAACGAGTGGGGTTTTAAATTGCAATGAAAAATAGGCTGTCGACAGCACACCAATAAAGGAAACAATACCGATAATGATGTAGAATTTTTTTACTGAAAAATATTTTTTTAATAAAATAGGTAATGAGCTCAGACACAATATGCCCATGCCATAAATGTAGGCTAGGTTGTACAACTCATGGGTACGAAACGATTCCCAACTTAAAAAATAAACAACAGGAAAACTCACCAAACCCAATAATATATAGGCAATTGTTGCAGGAAAAATGATGCCATTAATCAGATTTGTCGTACGCTCTGCCACATTCGCCCAAAACATGGATTCCATTTCGGGCTGAAACTGACGCAATAGGATACGACGCTCAGCCAAGATCCCACGGATCAGCGCACCCTCTTGCACGGCAGGTAATTCTATTTTTTCTTTGCTCAAGTCCGTCTCTAAATACTGATCTAAAAAAAATAATCTTAGAAAGATAATGCGCTTCGTGCGTACTGCTCTACCATAACAAAATTTTTCGATATCTGATAGATATCTGATTACTATCTATACACATTACATGGAGTAAAATGAAATATCGAGCATATTAAAGTAAAAGATTACCGTACGATTTTGCAGTGTTTTGCGCGGCTATTTCGACTATCATTTACCGATTGTTTTTAGAGTATTAATATCGTGACGACTAACGCAGCCCAAACGCTTACTATTATCCAGCCAGATGATTGGCATATTCACTTGCGCGATGGACTCGCTTTAGCACGAACTGTACCTGATATTGCACGTGTTTTTAATCGTGTGATCTGTATGCCTAACCTCGTTCCACCGGTCACGACTGTTGCTCAAGCAAACGACTATCGCGCTCGTATCATGGCGCATGTACCACAAGGCGTACAATTCGATCCACGGATGGCGCTATACCTGACGGATAACACCGATCCTGCTGAAATTGCAAAGATTAAACAATCCGAATTCGTCCAAGCCGTCAAATACTATCCTGCTGGCGCGACCACCAATTCGCAATCTGGCGTGACTGATTTAGCCAAAGTCTACGCAGTCATCGCGCAAATGGAAGAACATGGCGTACCGTTCTTGCTGCATGGTGAAGTCACACATCACGACATTGATATTTTTGATCGTGAAAAACGCTTTGTCGACGATATGCTTGAGCC
>CAYJUB010000305.1:2762-3866 GCA_964373145.1 uncultured Moraxellaceae bacterium | reverse complement strand
CACGCCCGTCACAATCGCAGTATGACCATCAACTTGAATCTTTGCGCCCATGCGTGACAACTCAGGGACGTGCATATAACGATTTTCAAAAATTGTTTCAATGATCGTGCCCGAACCTTCAGCAATAGTGTTCACTGTCATCATTTGCTCTTGCATATCGGTTGGAAATGCAGGATGCGGTAAAGTACGGAAACTCACCGCTTTCGGACGTTTACCGCGCATATCCAGCTCAATCCAATCGACGCCAGAAGTGATCGTTGCGCCCATTTCTTCAAACTTCAGCAAGACAGCATCCAGCAAATGTGGATCGGTATGCGTGGTACGCACACAACCACCTGTCATCGCTGCCGCAGCCAAATACGACCCTGTTTCAATACGATCAGCAACCACACTGTAATCCACGCCACTCAACGATTCGACGCCATGAACAGTCAACTGGTCAGAACCAATGCCTTCAATCTTCGCGCCCATCTTGACCAGCATATGCGCCAAGTCAGTCACTTCAGGTTCACGTGCGCAGTTATCTAAAATCGTGGTGCCAGACGCTAATGTTGCCGCCATCAAAATATTTTCTGTACCGCCAACCGTCACCATGTCGAATGACAAACGCGTACCCTTTAAGCGACCATCAACTTTGGCATGAACATAACCATTTTCAACGCGAATCTCTGCACCCATCGCTTGGAGTGCTTTCAAATGCTGTTCAACTGGACGTGAGCCGATTGCGCAACCACCCGGCAGCGACACGGTTGCTTCGCCATAACGTGCAAGCAACGGACCCAACACCAGAATTGACGCACGCATGGTTTTGACCAATTCATACGGTGCAAACTGGCTGTTTAAGGTGTTGGTATCGACTTGGACAGAGCCATTCGCTTTGTCACGTTTTACGGTGATGCCGAGGCTTTCCAACACTTTAATCAACGTCGAGACATCTTTCAGGTCAGGCACATTACTCAAAGTAATCGGCGTACTTGCCAGAATAGTCGCAGCCAACAGCGGCAATGCAGCGTTCTTTGCGCCAGAAATTCGTACTGTGCCGTTTAAACACGCGCCGCCTTGAATCCGAAATTTATCCATGTTTAAACTAACCTGCTATGACCT
>CAYJUB010000305.1:0-2662 GCA_964373145.1 uncultured Moraxellaceae bacterium | reverse complement strand
ACTCATTATCAGGAATATAAATTAATTGAAGAAGGTTAGCGCGTGTATCAGATATAGTCCAGTGATCCACGACTTTTGATTGACTTTAAAAGCCTGCACTTGCAAAAATAGCAATGTTCTTTTGGAAACACCAAAAATATGAAAAACACTAAGCAATTATTATATCAAATTCGCGGACTCGCGCGCAGCGTTATTGCTTTTGTGTTTTTCTATCAAGGCTTAGTGCCGAAAATTATGTTTTCTGTTTCCCCAGAGTATTCAAACTTAGCCGATGATTCTTTTTTATTGAATCACCCATGGTTGGTTTACCTCGGCGGCTTGATTGAAATTGCACTCGCCACATGGCTGATTACCGCTTTTGCTGACAAAAAACCATTGTTCGCATCGATTGGCGTACTGGGTTTCACTGTGTTATCTACACTGATTTTCTCAAGTCACGACTTTGCAACCACGTTTAACATCGTGAGTTTGACTGCAGCTTTATTCGCTTTGATTTTCATTGATATGAATATCTTAAAGTTTCAAAAAGACCTGATCGGTCAAAAGAAAATTGGGCAATACATTCGCGTGACTCGCAATCGAATGATCTATCAATTCATCAAGCGCTTAGAAACCAAAGACCTGCCACATTTGATGCACACGCTTGCGCAAGCTCGCGTCAAACGACATTTAAAAAACCGTCGTCTTTCAAAACGCCGAGCCGAGACCACAGAAACAACACCCCTAAACCCTTCGCAAGGCACTGTCCCACCCATCCATGAGCGAACACTCGATGATCGTAGAAAATCGCCAACTGAGAATATTGATCAACATGATGATTTTGAAAAATTGGAATGAATCAAAAAACGAGGATGGGTTTAGAACCCACCCCTACAGAATTACTCATTCCTATTCAACCGTAGGGGCAGATTCCAAACCTGCCCTATCTACAACGATTTAAAGCAAATACAGATCACTGAGCCTGTCGAAGTGCGCACCAAATATCTGATCATCCCCACGCACATTTCGATATTTCGACAAGCTCAATAACCGCAAGTTCGATGAGCTATACAGCTTTAAATAAAATTCGAACCAAAAAAATCATCCACATGCTCGAACTCATCCGCCTGACCATTGACATGATCCCGCGCAAGTGGTTTCAAATACACCATCTGCACATCGCCATACATTGTTGCAAACGCCACATCCTTCGCATCGGTGCCCGTCCCAATCCGCACAATCTTATTTAAAGGCGCCATCTTCGTCGCATCAAACAAAATCCATTGCCCATCGAGAAACGCCTCAAAAACTGCGTGAAAATCAGGCGGTGGATCAGGAAACTCAGCATGACCAAACACAAACCGCGCAGGAATATTCAGCGCACGACAAAACGCGATACCAAGATGAGCAAAATCACGACACACACCAGCACGATTCGCCAACACATCACGCGCCGTCGTAAATGGCTGACTAGAGCCGACTTCATAGACGATATTATTTTTAATCCAATTACAAATCGCCTCAACCCGCTTAAAGCCACGGGGCAAATGACCAAATGTCCGCTGCGCCATCGCACTTAGTAAATCCGACTCGCAATAACGACTGGGCAATAAATAATGCAAAACTTCGGTCGGTAACTCCGCAATATCCATCTCTTTGGCTCGTGTATTCCGCGGAGGCATACACATCTCAATGGTTGCACGATAACGAATTTCAACGCGACCCGATTCAACGCCAAAACGAAACATCCGATTCATGCCACTCAGATCAGTAAATGATTCTGGCTCAATCCCCATTAAATCCAATGATTCTGAAACAATCCGTTGCCACGGATGATAAGCCGCCTGAATTTGCATAATAAATTCAGATTGCTGACTCACCTGATAGCCTAAGCTACAATCGATATCGACTGTTTTCATCTCATCCCCGACTCGCAAAAAAAACAACTCGACGAATACTCAATCGAAAAAGTGTGTCGCACAAAAAAGCTCGGACAAATCCGAGCTTTTAAAATAACATCATTTATTCACTTTGAATAAATCACAACTTACTCAAGGGCAAATTGCTGATGATGCGTCTGATTGTTGTGGCTCTTTAGGCGCTCTTTATGGCGCACAATTTGGCGGTCTAACTTGGCAACCAACAAATCCAGTGTGGTTTTCAAAGTATCCGCTGTCGCTTGAGCAAATAGCTCGGAGCCAGGCACGCGCAATATGACTTCAGCTTTATGATTTGCCAGGCCTTTTCGGCCATCGTAGCTAGAATCTGTATGATGATTCTCTTTCGAGAAAATCACCTGCATGCTGTTGATATGATCGAAATGTCGTTCGACTTTTGCTAGTTTTTCGTGAACGCTTAATTCCAGTTCTGGAGAAACACCCACATGATGTCCACTGATCTTGATATGCATATAAACCATCCTCGCAATGTGACGAAGACATAATTCACTGGTCGAGCGGCCATTCTGATAGAGCGGACTGGTCGGGGGACGGGCGAATTACGTATTCGCTTTTAGCCTGATAGTCGGCCCGTGCAGATGCAATGTACAAACTTCTATTGACATAAAAACGCATTTCTTAAAAAACATTTTAATATAATAAAAATTCATAAAAAACAACATCTGACGCGAGTCGGACGGGTTAGCGTTACCTGTGAAGTAACATCTATAAGAAACCATATCGCC
>CAYJUB010000304.1:0-3866 GCA_964373145.1 uncultured Moraxellaceae bacterium | reverse complement strand
TGTGGTTGGAACTATTACAAGACTCATCGTAAATCACATCTTGATCCCGAATGGGGTAAGAAAAATATCCCGTGGCACTATGACCATCATATGAATACCAATCAAGATGCCAATTGGTGTGTGACCAAGCCTTGGTTTGATTACATCATGGGGACGCGAGTTATTTCATCAGCAGACTTGCAGGAATCTAATCCATTAGGCATTAAGTTGCCAAAGCCTATTGAAAATAAGTTGAATGCTTGGGCGCGGCGTTATGCGCCTCAGACTTTTGCAAAATTAGATGCCAATATGCAAACAGAACAGGTCAAACGTGAAAATGGATTAGAAAATATCATGCCGACTTTTGTCGAAACTATTGTTGTATAAACCTAAAATTATTTATCAAGATTTCGAGTTGAGAGTGTGAAATGACTACCCCTTTGATCGTCAACGGTCAGCCGCGTTTTGGACGTTTTAAAGATACGCCTGCTGTGATTAATGTGAAAGACTTTAAATTGTTATCTCCTTTCAATCAGCCGTTAACTGGTTTTAAAGCGGCACTAAAACGCAAATTTGGTTTTAAATCTTTTCAGTTCATCGGCATCAATAATCAAGACGTCATGATTGGCTTGGCTGTGGTTGATTTGGGTTGGGTGGGTAATGGTTTCTTTTATATCTATGATAAGAAAACCAATACGGTTCAAGAGTTCTCAGAGTTACAGCCATTAGCGCGGAATACCAAGCTTGAGAATCCTGCAGATCGGGCAAATTGTGTTTTTCAAAAGGGTAATTTCAAAATTGAGATCACACGCGCTGATCAAAAACGCAGGGTGAAAGTCACGAAGGCCAAGCAAGTTTTGCTTGAAGCAAACGTTGAGCTATCACAGGTTGAACCACTTTCGTTGTGTAATCCGACGGGCGCAACAGGTTGGACGTATACGCAAAAGCAAACTGCAGAAGAGGTTCATGGTTATTATCTTAATCAAGGTCAGCGTGTAGAGATTACGCCGGAAGCGGGTTTCCTTGCCGCAACCGATGATAGTTGTGGTTATCTCAGCTATCGTACATCTTGGCATTGGTTGAGTGTGTCGGCGACGCTTGCCAGTGGTCAACGTGTTGGGCTTAATTTTGCGATGGGTGTGAATCAAGGTTTTGGCACTGAGAATGCGTTATGGGTCGACGGTAAAATTTTTGAAATACCACCAGTTATGTTCGAGAGAGTTGAAGATGATGAACAGAATCAAGCTTCAACGTGGCGTGTTTATTCAGCAGATCAGTCTGTTGATTTGACGGTTAAAACAGGTTGGTGTCGCCAAGAGTCACTTAATCTAGTGTTGGTGGCAAGCCATTTCAATCAGTGGGTGTCTTCGGTTTATGGCACCATGACTTGTGAAGGCCAAACGGTCGTGTTGAATGGTGAAATGGGGTTGATGGAGAAGCATTTCGCCAAGTGGTGATGTTGATATAGCTGAATATTTTTTAATAAAAAAGCAGCCGAAGCTGCTTTTTAGTACCTGCCGGAAAAATGAATGAAATTTTATGTTATTTGGTTTGCGCGTTATATTTCTCGTTCCACATACCATACAACGCATCAACAAACTCGATCGCAAATTGCTTGGCATTGAATATAGGCGTTTGCGACACATTTGCGCGTAAATTAGCTCGGATAGTCGCTAAATCTTGACGTTTGCTGAGATCAGCATTACCCCATGCAATAGCCTTCTGCACATATTCATCTTCATTTTTTGCGATCCATTCGGATAGTCCCGCATTCACCATCAAAGCTTCTCCTTGACGCCCTAACATGCCTGCCGTCGCGAGTGTAATCGTTGGGATGCCCATCCATAAAGCTTGTGCGGTTGTTGTACCTCCTGGGTATGGGAAAGTATCTAGGAGGATATCCACTTCAGCATAAGAGGCCATATATTCAGCAGTACTCATACCGCCAATCAGATCAATACGATCAAGATCAAGACCAGCTTCATTTAACCGTCCGATGAATTGTTCTTTGAGCTCGGTCTTATCGAGAGAGAATGATTGGATGCGAAGTCGTGCCAGTGGACACGCTGTCATGATTTTTGCCCAGCACGCTAAAACCCCACTATTTATTTTACGAATAAATTGATAACAACCAAATACGATGACTTGTGTTTTTATACAGGGTGGAGCGGTGACATCTGGCGTATCATCTGGCGTAGAAACACAATACCGTAAATGTGGTAAACGCCAGATTTTTTCTAAGAAAAAGTGTTCTTCCTTACTCGGTACACTGATCGGATCTGCTAATACATAATCGATGCTAGAAAGTCCCGTCGATCCCCAATATCCTAACCAGCTCACTTGAAGGGGTGCCGCTTTTCTAGCAAAAATAGGTAAACGGTTTCCTTTTGTATGACCCGATAGATCAATCAATATATCAATATCATCTTTACTAATTTGTTCAGCAAGTCCAGCATCACTGAGTCTATCTACTTGCCGCCAAAGATCGAATTTTGTTTTAATTATTTGAGTAATTTCATCTTCTTTGGAGAGGTTTGAATAGGCAACGAGCGTTACTTTTGGACGGAGTTGTTCATTGCTAATGATTTGTTCTAGCGTACTTTCTAAGAAACGACAAACGACATGACGACAAAGATCGCCAGAAACTATGCCGATTCGCAAAGGTGTATGAGGTTGAAACTTTTTATTGGTCGGAATAATAATTGCCTGTTTCTCAACAACGGCACCAAACTGCCGCACAGTTTTCATATGCCGCTCCATCCCAAATGGATATAGAGCGTATTGCAGGAAACATATATTGTTTAATAATTCGACATCGTTAGGCTCAAGTTGAAGTCCTTGTTCATAGGCGGTGATTGCTTCTTCTATAAGTCCTTCCTCTTGCAGTACGTCGCCTAGGCATATTTTGGCTTTAGCATATTTAGGGTCAAGTTCTGCCACATGATGAAAGCAGGATTTTGCTTGATCCGTATTGCCAATTTTAGAAAAGGCGATCCCTAGATTTAAGTGAGCCATGGTGAATTTTGGTGAGATTTGAATCGCTTATTGTAAAAATTGGATGGCTTCTTCGTGTCGCTGGAGTTCAGTTAACGCAAATCCGATATTGGAAAGAACCTGCTCGTTATTGGGTGTATTTGCGTTTAGATCGAACCAAAGTTTTACCGCTTGATCAATTTGTCCCATTTTCATGAGAGCTGCTGCCAGTAAATTTTGTGCTGTTATCCTGACTACACGTTCATTTCGTGCTGCTGCATAGGCGGCTTGGGCAAAGACACAAACTTGTTGCCATTGATTTGCTGCGTATGCTTGTTGAGCCTTGAGTAAATACATAGTGGCTGACATGGGAGGGGTTAAACCAGTCGCGAAAGTTGGTTGGTTTTGCACAGAATTTATCACTACAGCCACTCCATTGTTCAATGTCTTTTGAGTTCGCAGGCGTTAATACGAAGCTTTCTTAGGGCGTTATAATAACCTTATTTTGTGAAATACGTCATTAGTAGATTCGTCTGTTCATGGCACTGAGATTTTTCAAATCTTTCGTGTTAATTAGTTTGGATATATAAGATTGTTTTTGAAGCGCACGTAATAAAAAAGCAGCCGAAGCTGCTTTTTACTCTCATAAAATCAATTACATGTTTGGATAAGTCGGACCGCCGCCACCTTCTGGAGTTTCCCAGTTGATGTTTTGTGCAGGGTCTTTAATATCACATGTTTTGCAATGAACACAGTTTTGCGCATTGATCTGGAAGCGATTAGCGCCGTCTTCAGTGGTCACCACTTCGTATACGCCAGCAGGGCAGTAACGCTGAGCTGGTTCTGCGTACAACGGCAGATTTTGTTCGATTGGAATTGTCGCATCGCGTAATTTCAAATGAACAGGCTGATCT
>CAYJUB010000303.1:0-3876 GCA_964373145.1 uncultured Moraxellaceae bacterium | reverse complement strand
CCAGAGTCTCGGACTTCTTTGGAGGGCCAAGTGATCCATGAAAAAACGATTGCCTCATCTGACTTGCGCTGGACAGCCATCGAGAATGAGGTGGTTTTTCCCTCTGGAACGTCGTCACCCCAACACTCGACAACGCTGAGCGCACCGTGATCCTTGAATACCACAGCAGCCAAATCAGCAACAGCGCGATAGCGCTCTTTGTTTTCTTCTGGTACTGCAAGGACGTATCCGTCTACATATTCCATGAGGTTCTCCGAAGTTTATATGTGAGGCCTAACTAGCAGTGACTCGCTAAGATTTCTTTTACCTTCTAATTAAAATACTCCTGTTGATTGAAAAGTGCACAGTTATTTTATTTGTGGTGATGAGTAGGGTGGGATTTAAATCGGTAAAAAGATGGGGCAAAACAACACGTATCTAAGTCGACTAAGATATTATTAGTTATAAACAAGTTATTGAAGTTGGCGGTAGCCGGTGATCTTGACGGTTGATTCTAGAATTTCTGTTTCAAATCCTATTCGCATACATAACGTAGCAATTTCGTCATGTGGAAGAGCGTTTTCAGATGGACTAGGAAGCATTTCGCACCACTCAATGTATTTGTATTCGCCGAGACGAAAATGATATGTCCAATCTGCTTCCCAACCATGAGTAGGATAAATAAATCCATTTGTCGCACGAGTTCTCCAGTAAGGGGCTTTTTGACCTAGCTCAGACATGACTTGTTGAAGCTCATTCCACTTGGTGTTGTTGGCGAGACCAGCCCATTTATTATCCATATAAGACTCTATTTCCAGTTTATTTAGATACCTAGTTTGTGAAATTAGTAATAAAGAGAAAGTGTTTGATTCAATTCAAAATATAATTCACAGGCCTTAACGGCTCTGGAATATCCTTTTCCCCAAGACTACTACGAACATCAATCTCAATCGTGCGAACCATCGCATCCAGTGGCAAATGATTCTCTAGCAAGCCAAACGGCTCCTCTAACTCACTACCAATCCCATCTAAACCAAAAAACGTATACGCCAAAACCGCAACCACAATCGGCGTAGAAAATCCTAACGTACCACCTAAACCAATCGGCAGCAGCAAACAATACAGATAAGACGTGCGGTGCAATAACAACGAATAGGCAAAGGGCAGCGGCGTCGTTTGAATCCGTTCACATGCGGTTTGAATCGTTGACATTGATTCAACCTTTGCAGCGAGTTGTTGATAGCAAATGTCAGTGATTAAGCCATCTTTAAAGCATTGCAAAATATCTTTATAGATCAATTGTAAAATAAAGTCTGATGGGTTTCGATGCTGTAGGTATTGTTGATATTCCACTGGATTGAGCCATTCTTGCATTTTTGCAGGCGTGTTTTTCTTACGCAGTTTTGCATTCAAATGATGCGCAAATCCGATGGATCGGTAGAGGACGTTTTGGCGCACCTCATCAGGCAACAATAAACTTTCACGCGATAAATTACGCATGGTGACAATCAACGCGCCCCATTCTTTGCGCGCTTCCCACCAGCGGTCATAGCAGACGTTATTACGAAAGCCCAAGAAGATCGAAAGCGCTAAACCAATCAATGAAAATGCCGCAATCGGCAGCGCAGGTAAAATATTCGGATAGCGACTTTCAAAACCCGAAATCGCAACCGATAACAAAATCACAAAGACCAGTTGCGGCAAAATACTCGGCAGAATTGAGCCACGCCATGACAGCAGCATTCGAAAGGCATTTGGACGTGGACGTACAATCATGCAAATTTTCCATCAAACAATTTGGTCGTTAACCAGAGATTAATTCCTTCACATTGAAATAGCGAGGCATGACACCATTTTGCGCCAGTGATTGACTCCCTGTCGAGCCGACGATCACATGATCAACCAATTGAATATCCAACAAATAACAGGCTTGTGCCAGTTGCCGTGTCAGTGCCAAATCGGCTTCCGATGGATTCGCTGGTGCATCAGGATGATTATGGGCAATGATAATTTGCACCGCCCGATGCGCCAACGCACGGCTGAGCACTTCTTTAATATGCACAGAGCATGCCGTCGTCGTGCCAAAGAACAGCTTTTCAAAAGCCAGTAAACGCAATTGACTATCCAAAAATACAACGGCAAATACTTCGCGTCTTTCGGCTTTTAATTGCTGGGTAATGTAGCGCAAAACCGCTTGAGGATCATTTAAGCCAATACCTTGCCTCAGTTCACTTTCAATATGCCGTCGCCCCAGTTCGAGCGCCGCCATCAGGTGCGCGTATTTCGCACTGCCAATGCCGTGACACGACATGACTTCTTCTGGTGTCGCTGATAATAGTCCTGCCAACCCATCAAATCGCTCAATCATCGAACGTGCGAGTTCAATGGCAGACTGCTTCGCAGTGCCTGTGCGCAAGAAGATGGCTAATAGTTCTGAGTCAGATAGACAGCTTGCGCCTTTATCGAGGAGGCGTTCACGAGGACGTTCAGATTCGGGCCAATCACGAATACTCAAGAGCAAATGCTCCTTAAATAGCAAATCAGTTTATTGTTCATAATGTTCTAATTTTATGGATGTTTTTATTGACCTAAGTTTGCCATTCAATGCTATTTAAAATCAAGCTAGCGCAATGCCATACTGAAGAAAACTCAACTTAATAATGACAACACTTTGGCAAAACAGTGGTTTGACTGCGTTTTGAATGGTATCGTAACCAAAATTGATTTTGAGTGTGTTATCAATGCAAGCAGCCGCAACCTCGTCTTTATCTTCGAACACCACTACGTCACCAACCAGCAAGAATATTCTCTTGGGCGTCACTGGCGGTATTGCCGCGTATAAAAGCGCGTATTTAGTCCGTCGATTGAAAGATGCAGGGTTTGTTGTTCGTGTGGTGATGACTGCGGGCGCGCAAGCGTTTGTGACGCCGCTGACTTTCCAAGCTTTATCAGGTGAGCCTGTGCATACCTCGCTACTTGATCCAGAAGCGGAAGCAGGAATGGGGCATATTGAGTTAGCGCGTTGGGCGGATTTGGTGTTGGTTGCGCCGACGAGTGCGAATGCGATTGCGCGAATGACCGCAGGGGCGGCGGATGATTTATTGACCACGGTGATTTTGGCGACACCAGCCCCCGTTTTTGTTTCTCCTGCGATGAACCAACAAATGTGGCAAAACCGCATTACTCAGCGCAACTTACAGACGCTGCGTGATTTTGGTTTTCACGTCATTGCACCTGATTCAGGCAGTCAAGCATGCGGCGATGTGGGCGAAGGACGGATGCCTGAACCTGAAGAATTGGTGAAAATTGTTCAAGACTTTTTCCAAGGTAATACCTCGCTCAGTAAAGCGATTCCAAATGTAAATGATTCACTGGTTGGTAAACATGTCGTCATCACTGCTGGCCCAACACGTGAAGCGCTTGATCCTGTGCGTTATGTGAGTAATCACAGTTCCGGGAAAATGGGTTTTGCATTGGCAGAAGCCTGTCGTGATGCAGGGGCGCGCGTGACGCTGCTTGCGGGTCCTGTCAGTTTGCCAACGCCTACTGGTGTAGAGCGGATTAACATTGTTTCTGCGCGTGACTTGCTGGCAATGAGTAACAAAATCGTCGATGCAGGCTGTGATGTCTTTATCGCGACGGCTGCCGTTGCAGATTATCGCGCTGAAACCATTGCCGAACAAAAGATCAAAAAACAAGGTGATTCCTTGACGCTGACTTTAGTAAAAAACCCAGATGTAGTTGCCACAATTGCTCAACATGCCAAGCGTCCATTTATGGTTGGTTTTGCGGCTGAGACGCAGCGTATGGAAGAATATGCGCGTGGTAAATTGGAAACCAAACAATTGGATATGATTGCGTGTAATGACGTGTCACGTGGCGATATTGGTTTTGCGT
>CAYJUB010000302.1:0-3879 GCA_964373145.1 uncultured Moraxellaceae bacterium | reverse complement strand
CACTCGGAATAATTGCCCAACGCTATTGCCTGCCATGCTTTCTACTCAACAATTCTATTCAAATAACTATCAATATAGCCCCTTCCCATTAGGGGGAATGGTTGGGATGGGGGCGCTTTTAAAGCAACAATCAAAATCACCCCCATCTAAATCTTCCCCCTAATGGGGAAGACTTCAAAGCACACAACCTTACTTACTCACTCAACGCTTGCGCTGCCACAAATTGCGCGTGATATTGCTTACATTCACTGGCGGTCAACGCAAACACACCCGCACCACCTTGCGTGAAATGCAACCAATGAAACGGCACTTTAGGGAATAATTGACGTAGCGCCCATTCACTATTGCCCACTTCAACGACCAGTAAACCACGTGAAGACAAATATTCTGGTGCTTTAACAAGGATCTGCTTAACCAAATCCAAACCATCACGACCCGCTGCCAGCGCCATTTCAGGCTCATGCAAGAACTCTTGCGGCAAATCCGCCATATCTGATGCATCCACATATGGAGGATTTGAAACGATCAAATCGTATTGTTGTTGCGGTGGAATTTTTTCAAACAAATTCGATTGAATCAGCGACACTTGATTGTCTTTTAAATGATGCTCAACGTTAATAGACGCCACTTCAAGCGCATCACGGGATAAGTCAGCACCATCCACTTGGGCATCTTCAAACGCATACGCACACGCAATCGCAATACAACCCGAACCTGTACACAAATCCAAAATACGCTCTGGTACAAACGCTGAATCCACAACTGGCGGCAGACGATTCACGCCATCAACCACAGTACCCAAACCATCAGTCAGCACAGTAGAAAAGCCATTAATGATCAGTTCTTCAATCTGCGACCGAGGAATCAGGAAGCGCTCATCGACGTAGTAAGGTTGATTACAGAAATAGGAAACATTGAGCAAATAGCCCAAAGGAATACGATCATTGATACGCTTCGCGAGCAGATCAACCACTTTTTCTTTTTCAGAAGGCAATAAACGACTATCTAAAATCTGCTCATCAGCAGACCAATCCAAAGACAATGTTTGCAAAATCAATGCTGAACTTTCAGCAAAATAATCTTCTGTTCCCTGCCCCAAATGCACTTCTGATGAGCGCAAAGCAGTTACGCCAAAACGGATAAAGTCACGTATGGTATGCAAATGAGCAACCGCCTCATCTAAAATTTCACGTTCGATCGTAATTGCGTCCATACCATTCCCCTCAAATCAATGTCTCAAAATCAAAGGCCCTTAAAAGGCTCAAAAGCAGCCCTTATTTATCGTGTAGATAAGGGCAAAAAAATATGCGTGAGATTGTAACGCGAAATACCTTAAAAGCGATGTGAATTTAAGGTGCTATTCATGATGAAAACAGTAGACTGGCTAAAAAAGCTATGTCTGCGTTAATAGTTGAAATGGATTTTCTTACGCTTTTGCTTTGAAGTCTTCCCTTTCAAGGGGAAGGAGACAAGCATTAAGCTCTTTTTCAATTTCAACGGTTACCGCAGACATAGCCCTAAAAAAAGCGTTCAGTTAAAAATTAGCCCGTTTGATCGGATAAACACACTTGCCGCTCCGACTCATACCTTTTTTGAATTGCTAGCGCCTCTTCGTGGCTATTTGCATAAGCCAGCGCGATAAAATCGCCTTCTGGTTTACCCAGTTTAAATATACGTCGATTCCGCTGTAAACGATCTGCCACAGTTTCAATATGGAACTGTTTGCGATGTGGACTCCATAAAACCACATAGGAATCTTTAGTAATGGTAATTTGATCGTTTGGCATAAAACACTCCTTGTACACTGTGAAAACAGTGATGGCAATGATGCAGACATCCCTACTTTTAGATCAAACCTAGACGAAAGGCAATACTTTAATTGTGCTAAATCAGACTCTTTCTATTACACATCGTCGTAAACCAGAAACCGTTATAAAAAATAGGCCGCAAACCAAAAACCTACTCAAAATTTGAGTAGGTTTTTGGAGACTCACGAGCTGCAGGTTATGGCGACCAACCCTTGTTGACCATGATTAAAGTACTCAGGGAAAAGCCAAACGGAGATTATTCAACCATGTCGAACCAAACTGCCGTGTCAACGAGCCCGTGTTATAAGGAATGCCGTAGCGTGCTGCCAGTGCTTCAACCCGCGGCGCAACTTCTGGATACCGATTACTGCATAGATCAGGAAAGACATGATGTTCAATCTGATGACTTAAATTACCAGACATGATATGAAACAGCTTGCCCCCTTTAATATTGGCGGAACCCAAAATTTGACGTAAATACCATTTTGCGCGAGTTTCTCCATCGACTTGTTCCAATGTAAAATTATGCACCCCGGCTGGAAAATGCCCACAGAAAATAATGGTAAATGCCCAAATATTACGAATAATATTGGCGATGGCATTTGCCCCTGCTACCAATCCAAATACCAACCAAGGAGAGGCAGGCACGTAGAATGAAATGGGGATACTCACCAATGCTGCCGCCGCAGGCCACATGACATAATCTTTGAGCACCTGTCCTCGTACCTTACGTCCGATATGACGCAACATCGGCATAATTTCTTTCCATGTTTTCTTACCCTTGAGCTTGTCATCAATCACTTGCTCATGAAATGCAACACCTTCCTCAAAAAACAACATCAGCAAAATGAAGAAAATAGGCTGTAATAAAAAGGCCGGTTTCCACTGCTGCATCGGCGTAACACGCATGATGCCATAACCCACATCTAAATCTTTTTCGAGGACATTGGTCCAAGTATGATGCACCACATTATGTGAATTCATCCAGCGATCAGAGGGTCCCATGGTGTCCCATTCCCATGTATTGGACTGAATTTCAGGGTCTTTCATCCAGTCCCATTGGGCGTGCATCACATTATGGGCAACTTCCATATTTTCCAAAATCTTGGCACAACCAAGCATAAATGTACCAAGCGCAATAATGCCTAAAGAAACGCCCCACGATGCCAGCGCATGTCCCCAAGCCGGGATAAAAAACAACCCTGCATAAATAATAATCCGCCCAATCACCGCCAAACTGCGCTGAGTTCGAATCACTTTTAAAATATAAGCACGATCTTTTTCGCCCCGACTGTCCATAACGTCATGATAGATCGTGTCCATTTCTCGACCGAACTCTTCAATCTGAGCATCCGTCAGATTTACGGGAAGTTTATGATTTGTCATTGAATCAGCTCCTATTGATTGAGTTCGCAATCACCAGCCGCAGCACAAACACATGTTTGCACAATACTACCTGCTTCACTAATGATCTTGCCCGTGCGCAAATCCCTGACACACCCTGAAACCAAAGTGGTATTACACGTATGACAAATCCCCATACGGCACCCATGTGGCGGATTCATACCCGCATCTTCGGCAACACGTAATAGCGGGGTTTGATGATCGGCTTGTACCGCAACATCACTTTGAGCAAATCGGACTAAGCCACCCACCGCATCTTGTGGCACTTCGGTAAAAGCAGCACGAAAACGCTCTGTATTGACATAGCGAGAAAGCCCTGCTTGTTCAAAAAAATTTTCTATCGAATCGAGTAAACTTGGCGGGCCACAGGCATACACTTCACGCTCACGCCAATCTGGACAAAGTCGAGACAGTTGATCTTCGCTAAAATAAGTCTGTTTGCGTTTTTCTTGTTCATCGCCTAACGCATGGGTATGGATTTCATGTAGTTTGTAACGTGGGTATTTTTGCGCCAACTGTCGTAATTCTTGCCCAAAAATCACATCAAACTCATGCGGTGCATAATGAATATGGACGCTATCAGGTAAACGTTCTCGTGCGATCAAACTGGTGATCATACTGCGTGCGGGAGTAACACCACTTCCAGCCGTAATAAACAAGGGTTTGA
>CAYJUB010000301.1:0-3895 GCA_964373145.1 uncultured Moraxellaceae bacterium | reverse complement strand
CACGCAAGAAAACAATCTTGCAGATCGTGCTGGCTGCGTATTTGTTGGTGGCGATGGGTTTGTTTTCTTGGTTGCCACTATTCTTGTTCCAGCATGGTGAGACTCATAGAGTCACGGTGCAAGATTCAGGCTACATGGTGAGCTGGACCATACATCATATGAGTGAAAAACCTCATGATGGCTTCAGTGCTGCTCATGTCGTTCCGCAATCCACAGCAATTCATGATGCATCTGATCATAGCGCTGATCATGTATTAGCTACGCCTAGTGATGACTTCATTCAACACCTGCTCAAGATTGTCGAGCAGGCTGAAACGCTGACTGTTTTCTCAGGCCTTTTATTACTTTGGGCTTTTTTTGCACTGCTAAAGTTCTTTATCCCGCGTGACACAGGCCGCGTGCCTGTCTTTAAATTTCCGATAAGAAATTCCATTTCTATACTGACTCGCACAGTCGTTCTTCGCCATTAAAAATTCCTGAGTTTCATTGACATGGACTAGCCCTTGATTGGCTAGCACTTTTGCATTGATGTTCATCAGGAAATAACATGCGTGTTTTCAATTATATTTTAGTCCTCACAGGACTACTTTCTACATCTTCTGTATTTGCTGAACTGACTTTAGCAGAAGCCCAGAAACAGGCTTATGCACTCGACCCGAACTTGCAATATTTATATCGGCAAGATTTAAGTAGTGGATTAAAAATTCAACATAGCGGGCGTTTCAGTAATCCTGAAGTTGCCGTTGAGTTGGATAATCTGGGCAATTCCAATTTAAAAGATTTAGATGGCCCAAGCTATTCCGTACAGTTAAGTCAGGCATTGCCATTGAATAACAAACGACGTTTACGTGTCGATCTTGCGACTGCAAAACAATCCAGTAATCTGTTGGCGATTCAACAGCGGCAGGCGCAACTCAATGCCGAAGTTCGTCTTTGTTTAGCCGAGTGGTATGTGGCAGAACAACGCAGCAAACTGGCTGTCGATGATCGTGATATTGCCCAATCACAAGCACGTATGCTCCAAGAAAAATACAGGGCTGGTCGCGTTGTTCAATCCGATGCTGACCGTGCGCAAGCGCTTGCTACTGAAGCGAGTCAGAAAGTAGTGCTTTCTCGAAGCGATGCAATGCAGCGCAAAGCAACATGCAGTTTAAGTGTCGGCAATTTAGGTGAAGAGCCTATTGCGCTTCCAACGAATTTTTCCATGAATACCGATAAAACCATCAGTCAACGTCATGCCTTACTGGTGCAGCAAGAGGCTGATATCCAACATCGGTTGGCGAATGCCGAACGACTGCCAGAGATGACTTTGAGCGTAGGGACGAGACGTTATCAACAAACAGGGGATGTGGTGTTATTGGCAGGTGTTTCTATGCCGATTCCTTTGTTTAACCAGAATCAGGTTGCACGTGCTGATGCTCAAAGTGAACTGGAACAAGCGAACTATTTGGTTGCAGTCCAGCAAAAGCGTTCAGTCATTTTGCTGGAGAATGCAAAACAACGCCTACAGAGTCATCAACAATTATTAACCACGGTCGATCAAGTCGTCATTCCTGCGGCACAAGAAAGTTTACGTATTGCACAACTGGCCTATCAGTCTGGCAAAACAGGTTTGCTTGAATGGATTGACGCACGCCGAGTATGGCGTGAGTCGCGCGAGCGTCGTCTCGATGTCTGGCTCAATATCCAGCAAGCGATTGCAGATGTTGAACGTGAAACTCCTCCAACTGCATTATCTTTAGGGCAATCATCATGAGCCAAATAAATCACAAGTCGTTCAAGTTTATTTATATTGGCTTAGCCGTTGTATTGCTCGTCGCCATGCTCGGTTACGCTTGGTATAACGTCAATCATAAAGGCGCATCTGACGAGACGAATGAAGATAGTTATGCTGGGCAAGCGTCCGCGGCTGAAGGCTCAGCGCCTGAAAAAGGCCCACATGGCGGAAAACTATTCCTTGATGGTGATTTTGCGCTTGAAGTCAAAATTTTTGAGACCGGCGTTGAACCGCAATTACGCCTGTATGCTTTTGATCAAAATAAGCCCATTGCACCGAACCAGTTTTCAGCCAATGTCATTGTTAAACGATTAGATACGCAAGAGCAGTTAAGGTTTAAGCCTGAGGCAGACTATTTGCTGGGTGATCAAATTGTTTATGAGCCGCATTCGTTTGAGATGCTGATTAAAGCAACCTATGCCAATAAAACCCATGACCTGAAATGGACTCAACTTGAGGGCAGACTACAGCTTGCTGATGCGTCGATTAAAAGTAGTGGGCTTGAGTTGCTCAAGGTCGCAACACATTCCTTCCAAGGTCAATTGGAGACAGCGGGAGAAATACAAATTCCGATGGATGAGCAGGTTGCAGTCGTTGCCAGAACTTCTGGGGTGGTCGTGACGGTCAATAAACCACTTGGCTCAACCGTTCGCGCTGGCGATGTCTTAGCTGTCATCGAAAGTCGTGATTTATTAACCTTACGTGCCACACAACGTACTGCTCAACAACAACTCGCCCTTGCGAAAAGCACGCTCAATCGAGAGAAACGTTTGTGGAAAGAAAAGGTTTCCCCTGAGCAAGATTATCTTCAAGCCAAAGCCAATTATGCTGAAGTTTCAATTCGTGTCGATGAAGCGACACGCATGATTAAAAGTTTAGGCGGCGATGGCACAAATCAATCGGATAGCAAAATCTATGTGCGTGCGCCTATCAGCGGCACAGTGATCGACAGCAAAGCAGTCGCTGGACAATCTGTTTCGGGTGATAGCGTACTGTTTCAAATCGCCAATACGACAGACATGATTGCGGTGGTAAATGTTCCCGAAGCATTCGTTTCGCAAGTGAAAGTGGGCATGTCTGCAAACATCAAATCACAAGCCGCGACTGATTCACAAATCGTCGGTCAAGTGTCCTATGTCAGCGCATTGCTTGGCAGTGAAACACGAACCGCTCAAGCGCATATCCGCTTTAAAAATACATCACAACAATGGCGACAAGGTCAATTGGTCAAAGCCAGCATTGGGACTGGCGCGAGTCAGTCGCACTTAGCGGTCCGTGATGATGCCTTACAAACCTTTAGAGATTGGACTGTAGTTTACATCCGCGTTGGTGATCAATTTGAGATTAGACCTGTTGAGTTAGGTCAACGTAGCAATGGTTACGCTGAAATCTTATCGGGGTTAAAAGAAGGGCAGGTTTACGCTGCTGGAAATTCCTATTTATTGACGGCGGAGCTTGGAAAAGCTGGCGCTTCCCATGATCATTAATGGAGAGTGCTATGTTTGATCGTCTTATAAAGTTTGCGATTACGCAGCGCTGGTTGATCGTTTTAATCTTTACTGCCATCAGTGCTTTAGGGATTTACAACTATCAGCGTTTACCGATTGATGCCGTGCCTGATATTACTAATGTACAAGTTCAAATTAACACCGAGGCGGCGGGTTACTCGCCGTTTGAGGCGGAAAGTCGGGTCAGTTTGCCGATTGAAACAGCTTTGGCAGGTTTGCCTGATTTGAAAGCGACACGTTCAGTTTCTCGATATGGTCTGTCACAGGTGACGGTGATATTTGAAGATGGAACGGATATTTATTTTGCGCGGCAATTGGTCAATGAACGCTTACAGGCGGCGCGCAATGTTTTACCTGCCAATTTAACGCCACAGCTTGGCCCGATTTCGACGGGGCTTGGCGAAATTTTCATGTATACCGTGGAAAATAAACCGAATAGCCCATCACCACTCAATGCGACAGAACTACGTACTTTTCAGGATTGGGTGATTAAGCCGCAGTTGCGCTCGGTGACGGGTGTCACTGAAGTTAATTCCGTTGGTGGCTACGTCAAACAGTACGTGGTCGCACCTAAACCTGAACAATTGCGCGGCTTAGGATTGACCGTTCA
>CAYJUB010000300.1:1300-3897 GCA_964373145.1 uncultured Moraxellaceae bacterium | reverse complement strand
CTCAGGAGTTTTTATGTCGCTGCCGCGTTTGACCGGTCTTGGACTGCCCGTTATTGTTCTCACATTGTCAGGATCGTTACTCTTATCCGCATGTAGCAGTCTGCCTTCCAGCAAAGATTCAAAGGAAAAAAAAGAGGCTATCCCGACCAAAACCGAACAGGCTTACTATCAGGCAGCTCAATATTCTTTGGGAAAAGCACGCTTTGACGATGCGACGAAGTCCTTGGAAGCGCTTGAAACCTATTACCCAACTGGCGACTATACTGAGCAAAGCCAACTGGACTTGATGTACGCACGTTATCGTAACAGCGATTTCCCTGGCGTGATTACCGCTGGCAATCGCTTCATTAAGCTCTACCCATCGAATCCACAAGTCGATTATGCGTATTATTTGCGTGGCGTCGCCAACATGGAATCGGGCACAGACTCCCTCATTCGCTATACCAACCTCAATCCTGCACATCGTGATACAGGTTATTTACGTGCCGCGTTTGATGATTTCAGAGATTTAATCGCCAAGTACCCACAAAGTGCCTACGCACCCGATGCCGCCCAACGCATGCGCTTCATTACCAATCAATTCGCCGAAGGTGAAATGAACGTGGCGCGTTACAACGTTGAGCGTAAAGCCTATCTAGCTGCCGCAGAGCGCTCACGCTGGGTCGTTGAATATTATCAACAAACCCCACAAGTGCCTGAAGCACTGGCAACCTTAGTGTTTAGCTATCAAAAACTGGGCATGAATGATCTCGCAACTCAATATTTGAATTTGCTGAAAGAAAACTACCCAAATCTAGTACATGACAATAGCGTCAATCTTGCTGAAGCACGTGGCGAAGCCTCTTGGGTCAATCGCATGACCTTAGGCTTAGTTGGACAACGTTCAGATGTTCGCGTTCCAACCACAGGTCAGGCGTATCAACCTACAAAAGCGACATCTGAACCATCGACATTGAATAAAGCAGGTCAAACGATATCGAAAGCAGGACACAGCGTGACGCGTTGGTTTGGCTCATTGCTCTCCAATATCAATCGTAATGATGATGCGAATGATGGCAGTGCTTCACAAGCCACTTCCCCATCACAAATGTCATCAGCGTCACCCGCTGCGCCGACCAAACCATAACTCAAGCAAGGAATGTTCAACGCGTGTTATGATCCTCCGTCTGCGATTTCCTGATTTTAGGAATGCATAAATAGATCGCATTTGACGGAGGCTGTTTCATCGATGAGTATTCCACGTGCAGTGATTGACCAAATCATAGACCGCACCGATTTGGTCGAACTCATTAACAGCCATGTTCCGCTGAAAAAAGCTGGCAAAAACTACACCGCCTGCTGCCCATTTCATCAAGAAAAATCTCCTTCATTTACTGTTTCACGTGAGACAGGGAAATATCATTGTTTTGGCTGTAATGCGGGTGGCAATGCCATTAGCTTCCTCATGGAATACGAACGTCGCGACTTCATGGACGTCCTCAAAGATTTAGCACAACGCGCACGTATTGAACTACCCGAACGCGACCCGCAAGCCATGCGCGAAGCCAAAATGCGGACATCATATACGCGTCAAGCACCCCCGCCAGCGCCTGTAAAACAAGCTAATCAAACGCCCGTTCAACCCGCAAATGGTGGTTTTTCAGAAGCACCGCAAGCGGACTTTTCGGGCATTGAAGACGATTCCTATTTTAATGGTTCAATGAATCAGGAAGATGACAACTACGACTATGCCAATGATTTTGGCTACGAACCAACCATACTTGATGAACCAAAAGAAGGTAGTTTGTACGATTTGGTTGAGCAAGTTGCACAGTTCTACGAGCAGCAACTGACCCAGAATACGCCGGCACAAGACTACTTCACCAAACGCGGCGTTGATGAAACAACCCGCCAATTTTGGCGTTTGGGGTATGCGCCAGACCATCCGCAACAGTTGTATAAACGCTTCCCCAATGACATCGAAGGGCTGAAAAAACTCGGACTCATTCGCACGTCAGAATCAGGTCGGGATTACATTTTACTGCGTGATCGGGTGATTTTTCCGATACGCGATCCAAAAGGTCGCGTGGTTGGTTTTGGTGGACGTGCGATGCGCGACGACATCAAACCGAAGTACATCAACTCGCCTGAATCTGAGATTTTCTATAAAAACCAAATCCTCTACGGCATGTATGAAAGTCGTAAAGCCCGCGCTGATGATTGGTTGATGGTGGAAGGTTATATGGACGTTATTGCCTTGCATCAGGCTGGGTTGGCTGGCGCAGTTGCTGCACTCGGTACAGCAACCAACGTCGATCACTTGCAAACCTTATTTAAACAGAGTCCACGGGTCACTTTAGCATTTGATGGTGATAATGCTGGGCAACGTGCTGCATGGCGGACGCTTGAATTGTCATTACCGATCCTCACCGATGGTCGTGAACTCAGATTCTTAGTATTGCCTGCTGACCATGATCCTGATTCATTGGTTCGAATTGAAGGAGCGACAGGTTTAAAACGTCGTATTAATCAAGCACCGCCACTGTCTGACTTTCTGTTTGAAACGCTTGCAGCACAGCATAATCTCGCACAGCCTGAAGGCAAAAGTCGCGTGATGC
>CAYJUB010000300.1:0-1290 GCA_964373145.1 uncultured Moraxellaceae bacterium | reverse complement strand
TGATCGATTTACTCCCACAAGGGAGCTATCGTCGATTGCTTTCACAGTCAATACGCGATCGCGTGGGTTTAGGCGGGAAAGGTAAAAATGCAGAAGTCGTACAGCACTCCATTAATTTTGATCAGCACTCTCTTGAAGATCAGGCGTTGTTATTGTTGTTGCATTACCCGATGCAAGCCGAATCGTTAGAGGAACTGCATGAATTAGCAGATGAAACACAGCCGCTTGGTCGCGCACTCAAATTAATTGCCCTATATCGCGCGGATCTTCCTGACGATGCAGAACAAGCACTCTATTTTTTGCTCGGTGCATGGCCTGATGAACGCGAACGCTTGTGGCTCTGTCAGCTTTTAAATCACGTCAATATCCAGAATCTCAATGCAGAACCAGTGCATTTGGAAAGTCTCTGTCAGGAACTTGCATTACAACTCTGCGAGAAATACTTAAATCGTCGTTTACGCATGACCACATCACTGACTGATGCAAAAAAAATTAACGAGCGCTTAACTGATGTCCGCCGAAAAATTCAGTTTCGTGAACGACCAATGAACATCATTAGTTAATTAAACTCGATTGACGACCGTTACAACGGTTTCACTCTGACTTTTAAGCAACAGTGTCTGACCTTTCTTTCGAATCAGCGTATCAATACTATGCGATTCAATTTGCATAAAATTCCCAGCTGTCGCTAATGAATAACTGACATCCACTGTGGCGGTGTTCTTATCCGGTGAGATTTTAATGTTGTTTACTTTATAGCTGTATTTAAGATTCAGCAGACTGCTCATGTTCTTATCCGCCCCATTGAACCGAGCATACATCTCACGAGTCGCGTTACATGATTGTGTTTTATCGAACTGACGTTCCGCTCCCTGCTCTTCACCAAACGATGAGGAATCAATTCCTTGATAATCATCAGCAAGTAATTTGCACACGCCATCAGGCTCTCGCGCTTCGAGGACTTCACCCACTTGATCATAGTAGGCAAGAATTTTACCCTCAGAAAGAGTCGTTCTTTCATGCCAATACCACAATGCACCGCCAAGTAATAGCGCAATGAGTAATAACTTTTTTATCATCATTTTCAACATCCTATTTTTCACAAATTATGTCGTTGATCATCCAAGCGCATCATGCAACAAAATGCAACCATGACCTGATTGATCAATCAGATTCATAAACAGCTTGAAAATCATACAAACTGCCACCATTTATCTTTCAAGGATAGACTTAAAACCGACCACCTCTCTGTGGTATACTTGCCGATTGGTTATTTGAACCAACATGCGC
>CAYJUB010000299.1:0-3905 GCA_964373145.1 uncultured Moraxellaceae bacterium | reverse complement strand
TGAAGGCGCAACCCGACAAAGCAATAAGTAAAAAATAAAATATAGGTGAGTCCGATATAGGACAAGGTTGAGCCAGCACCCATCGGAATTGTATTGTTGGCATAAACGGCAATCGTTGTCATGACGATGCCACTGATCGTCACGTACCAATTAAACCACTGATCAAACAGTCGAAAGAATGAAAAAATTCGCACACCGACCATGACAGCGAGTGCGCACGAGTATGCCTGCACAGCCGCATCGAGACTTTCTGCGGGTATGAGCCGATAGACTGCCAAGCAAATGATCGCGAATACAGCTAACGCAAATAAGCCATTAAAACGATAAGCTTTAATTGATCGGATGAGTGCATATGCTCGATAGTCTTGTTCTAGACGTTGCGGAAAACGAAAAAACCAAAGTCCAGACAATACCGTCTGGATTTCTTGTTCAGAGAATTTCGGAGTGTCAGCTGCAGTGTTTTCGCGGCTCTTACCGTCTTGTCCTAATAAGATATTTTTACTCATGACGGCAGTATGCTCATTCATTGAATATACCTACATCCTTTTTTTTATCCATATTTCATCAATCGTCCTGATTGATGAGGCCGAGTTTATGCATACCCAGCCTCATTTAAAGCTACCATTAATCAGGCACAATTTCCATTAACGCACTTATAAATTAAGACATAAGGTAGATTATTTCGTCTGTACGGACAGTTCCGTAGACCGAATAGTCTATTTACTCACTCACTCGTTGCCAGATTTGACTTCGTCCAAACATGGAAATCCCAACATAACCACGTACATTCAATGTTTTACCTTCGGGCCCTAAGGTCAATTTGGCTCGGTAAATTTTGCCACTGAGTGGATCTAAGATTTTGCCTTTGTCATAGACGCCATCATCGGACGCAACTGGCACTAAGCCCCAAATGATATTTAATCCTTCAATCGGTTTATCGGTAAAAGGCGCTGGGCAATTGACACAATTCTTTTTCGGCGTATAGCCGACTTGAGGCAAAACTTTTTCAATGGTTCCGCTATAGGTGCCATTACTGTTTTTTTCGATTTTAATAATAGACTTTGCTGCACCTGTTTTGTCGTCAATACTGCGCCAGTTGCCTTCAATCCCCGCTGCAGATGCGATGCTTGACATACTGCAAGAGAGCGCTAAAAGCAGCCCGAAGAACAATGGTCGTTGTGCAAATGATTCCATGACATCTCACCTCAAGCTTGTGTCGTTTTGTTATAGCATAAACATGTTTTTTTTAATATGAGCGACTGTTGCGTTGATGTGTGACATCTGAAAGTGCGGATTCTTAGCGTTATTTTTTAGTTTTTATGAAAAGAGTGGAATCACCCAAAGTGCAGTAACCACGCCATTTACAGCCATACCAAACGATGCATATTCTCCCGCGATCGTACTCCGTTGCCAAGCTTGTGCCGTACCAATCGCATGGGCGGCAAGTCCTAGCGCGAATCCAGCGGCACGTTCATCATTGATATTGCGTAAGATCAACGGCGACAATGCCGCACCGACAATGCCTGAAAAGATTACGATAAAACTCGCCAAAACGAGCGGCGCATGAATCAAAGCTGCGACATTTAACGCAATTGGGGTGGTCACTGCGCGTGTAGCAAATGCCAAAACATCAGGCGTCGAGAGATGTAATCCATATGCTAATGCCATCGGCAGTAGGCTTCCAAGTAACGTTGCAAATGTGAATAGTGCAAGTAGACGTTTAAGCGGCAGTTGATCGAAGCGAATGGTTGCGAGTGGAATCGCGAGAGCGACGGTTGCATAGCCCAGTAGGCGATTAAACAGTGGCGCAACAGTCTGCGCGTACGCTTCATAATGCCAATCAACCAGTGCGAGCAGTGCGACAACGAACCCAATTGCGGCAATCACGACAGGGAATTTAGGAAAGCGTTGATTCAGAAGTTTAGCGGCAACGTACCCGATGAGTGTCAATAAAAAACCAAACACAACCATGATGATGGACGCGTACACATGTGAGATATGGTGAGATATGAAGTCGATCATAGCCATTTTTTAACAAGATAGGCATAGAGCCACAATGGAATTAAGGTGCTGATACACATAATTAGGACGATTTTAAACGTATCATTGCCAAGATTGGCCAGCAGGATGCCGACCCCCGCACAAATCGGTAAAAAGGCAAAAATCCCTTCTTTTAAAATTCTGGAGTTTGCGACTATAACTCGCGTCGGGATGTTGCCTTTAAAGTGGCGATAGGCGAGGGCAAAACCCAGCAATAAGAATAATCCCAATAAATTACCCAGATTCTCATAACCAACCAAAGTCATCAGCCAGACGGACGCTTCGCGAATGAAGATGATGATGATCGCGACGATGATTAACATTTTCCAATCAAAACCTGTTTGAGCGGAGACGATCTCAGGTTGAATTTCCTGAGACGTTGTGTTTTCTAACACCGTGTTGTTTTGATCTGAAGAAGTTGTAGTCATGGCAGTCAATTAAGCGTGATGATTGGGAGATGTCAATTCTTCGAGATCCAAGTCTTCAAGCGTTTCTTCCTGCTTAGCTAAGGCTTGTGCGCGTTCAATTTTAGCTAGTTCGAAATGCTCGAGTGTTCGGCGGAAAAGAACGGCTTCGATTTCAGGTAATACTTCATCAGGATTGACTTGCGCTTCCGCCAGAATCCGCGCCAATAATGGAATGGATAGCATGACGGTTAATTCAGATTCGCCATTTTCTAGCGTATTTTCGGTTTGAATCACGCCTAGGCGATACAACTGGCTGCGCAAACGACCTGCACTGATTGGTAAAGTCAGATGGAACGTCGAGACTTTGCCGACAGAGAGACGTTGTTGTACAGCTTGCTTGAGTAAGTCCATGCCTGCACCGCTATAAGCGGAAACATAGACGCGGTCAGGTACATCAGGTGAACCTTCATGAAGAGAAGGCGCGTCACCGCTAATATCAATTTTGTTATAGACCCTGAGAATGGGTACTTCGGCACCGATTTCTTTGAGCACAGCTTCAACCGCATCAATTTGTTCATCGCGGTCTTCGCTGCTCTGATCAATCACATGCAGCAGTAAATCGGCTTCTAAAGTTTCTTCCAATGTTGCGCGGAATGACTCAACCAATCCATGCGGTAAATGGCGCACAAAACCAACAGTATCCGCAAGAACCAAAGGCCCTAGGCCTTGCCATTCTAATCGGCGCAGAGTCGGGTCGAGTGTGGCAAATAATTGGTTTGCAACGTAAACATCACTTTCGGCAAGTCGATTAAACATTGTTGATTTGCCAGCATTGGTATAGCCAACTAGGGATACGGTTGGGATGTCGGCTTTTTGACGTGCTGCACGGCCTTGTTTACGTGTTTGGCGAACTTTTTCAAGTCGTTCTTTGAGTTGACCCACGCGGATTTGCAATAAACGACGGTCAGTTTCAAGTTGGGTTTCACCTGGGCCGCGCAAACCAATTCCGCCGCCTTGGCGTTCAAGGTGAGTCCAGCCGCGGACAAGGCGTGATGCTAAGTGATCCAATTGGGCGAGTTCAACTTGCAATTTGCCTTCAAAGGTACGTGCGCGCTGGGCAAAAATATCCAGAATCAAACCCGTGCGATCAACCACGCGGCATTGAAATATTTTTTCTAAATTACGTTCTTGTGCAGGCGTCAATGTGTGATCAAAGATGACGAGATCAATGGCATTGGTTACGACAGTCTGATGTATTTCTTCTGCTTTTCCTTTACCCACAAACAAGCGTGCATCCGGTCTTTTGCGCGAGCCTGTAATCAGGTCGATAATCTCTGCGCCTGCGGATTGTGCAAGCAAGCGAAATTCTTCGAGGTCTTGATGGTCGATGTGAGAGATATTCAGGTGAACCAGTAGTGCGCGTTCACCACCACTCGGTCGGTCAAACAGTTCCATAAA
>CAYJUB010000298.1:0-3910 GCA_964373145.1 uncultured Moraxellaceae bacterium | reverse complement strand
GACACAAATATTACAGTCTTTATCTATTTCGGAAATTAATGAAACAAATTTATTAGAAGTACTTAATCAAGATGCAGAAAGCAGGGGCGAGTGTTTTCTATTTATGATTGATGCAATTAATGAAGGTAATGGGTATGTGATATGGCGTGATCAGTTATCTGGATTTATTACAAAAATTAAAGACTATCCATATCTAAGTCTAATCCTAACTGTACGTGAATCATATAAGGATGCATTTTTAGAAAACATAAATATCTCAGTTAAGAACTATATTACAATAGTTAGTCATACTGGATTTAAGGCGAAAGAATTTGAAGCAATGTTGAAATTCTTTGATTATTATAATTTAGGTTCTCTTAGGTTCCCATTTTTGAGTGCCGAGTTTTCAAATCCATTATTCTTGAGAATATTTTGTGAAAGTTTTATTGAGCAAGAGGGTTTTGATGATAATATAAATATAGGTATTGTTTTTAATAACTATATTGAGCATATTAATAATAAAGTAAGTGAACCAGATAGATTGAATTATAGTCGTAGTAAAAAATATGTTCAGAAATGTCTTGATGCAATGGTGGGGCATGAAATAACAAAAAAAGATAGTTATATTCCTTACGACGAAGCTGATATTGTAATAAAAAGTAAAATTTCTGATGTAGTCAATAAAAATGAATTTATTGATGCTTTTATATCTGAAGGTATTCTATCTAAAAACCTTAACTCGTATCGTAAAGAAGAGTTTGTATACATCTCTTACGAAAGAGTACAAGACTATTTAAAATCGAAGCATTTAATACGTTCACATAACGATATTGGCGAATTAGTAGAATCATTTCAAAATGATGGGGAGCTGTACGAGTATATTGATGAATACGGCGTGAATCAGGGAGTAATTGAAGCCTTCTTTTGTGAAGTTCCTGAGTGTTTTGATGTGGAGTTCTTTGATGTAATTCCTGAACATATTAAAAACAAAGATCACATAATTGAGGCTTTCATTGATAGCCTTGCTTGGCGGGTTCCTATCACAATTGACTCAGAGCAGACACATAGGATTCTTTCTAAATATATTCTACCAAACGAAAAACTCTTCCATTATTTTATTGAAGGTGTTTATAAATTTGGATCTATTTCGAGTCACCCATTTAATGTATTGATACTTCATCGTTATCTTAAAGAAATGCCTTTGGCAGATCTTGATGCATCTTGGACAGTGTTTTTAGCCTACTGTGAACCTGAAGAGAGTAATTTACATCGGCTGATTGGATACATTTTTGATCCAAACCTAAACGCACAAATTAGTGAAGAGTCAGCATACCTGACTGGCATACTCCTTTCATGGATTCTATCGACAACAACCAAGAAATTTAGGCTGAGGGCTACCGAAGCTTTAGTATTGCTTCTAGAAAATAGATTAGGTGTTGCATTGCAGCTACTAAAACTTTTTAAAGACTGTGTTGATCCTTATATACATGAAAGGCTTTATGCGTCAATTTACGGTGCAACACTGAGGTCAAAGAATTATTTTGGATTAAATGAACTTACAAGTCACTTAATTACTGACTTTTTTAATTTGGAGCAAGAAGTCTACCCTAATATTCTAGTTCGAGATTATGCTCGAAATATTATTGAGTATGCAGTATTTAAAGAAATAATAGAAATATCAGAGACTGATTTTGTCAAAATTAGACCTCCCTATAATGCGACGTTCCCTTCAAGTCTCCCATCTAATGAAGAAACTGATGATTTAAAGTTCGACTATAATACAAAAGAATTCAAAGAATACTATTGGTCTCAAAATACTATTCTAAGTTCAATGGTTACAGAATACGGGCGTGGAATAAGTCGCTATGGAGATTTTGGCCGGTATGTCTTTCAAAGTAACTTGTATTCTTGGGAAAACCTCGAGGAGAATTTACTAAGTAACTATGCATGTAGTCTCATATTTAACAAATTCGGCTATGACGTAGAAAAGCACGGAATATTTGACCGCAGCATCAGATCCGACTCTAGACACTCTTCAGATGTTGAAAGAATTGGTAAAAAATATCAATGGATTTCGATGTATGAAGTCCTAGCTCGTGTTGCGGATAATTATAAGATGAGGGATCCCAAAGCGGGTTTTGATTCAAAGAAGCTGGTTTATTATCAAGGTCCATGGGAACCATCAGTTAGGGATATAGATCCTAGTTATATACATTTCGAAGCTAGTAAGGCATTACAAGATCAATTCAGTACTCTGGACATTGAGTTTATTGATTGGAGCGGCACAAATGATGAGTGGTCAGTATCTAAGGAGAATGTACCTGATCCTTTAGATATGATCCAAACTAAATATGAAAATGAAGATTGGTTATATTTGGAACAAGACCCTTCTTGGCGAGAGCCCAAATCTGAAGAAAATAATAATGATCCTCACAAAGAGCTTTGGTTTCAGCTCAAAAGCTATTTTGTACGAAAAGATGACGCATCAAAAATTATTGAACATCTCAAAGATAAGCGTTTTATGGGACGTCATATGCCAGAAGCACGTGATTGTTATAATATTTTTAGCAGAGAATACTATTGGTCACCCGCTTATGAGTTTAAAAAAGACCCTCATTATGGTGATTTAGGATGGCAAGATATTCGAATTGAAGAGGGAAACGGAAATGAACAAGTTTTTCCTACAATCGAAAGAACCACATGGGAATCTTCTGGCGAAGCACAAGAGGGGTATCGATGCAGTATGCCTTGCAATTGGCTCTTTAATGATCTAATGATGAAACATAGTATTTACGAAGGGGTGTTTGAAGATGACTCAGGAAAAATTATTTGTTTTGATCCATCCTTAATTTGTAAAAGCTCAACAAAGGTTCTAATCAATAAAGAGTCATTAGTAAAATTTTTAGAAAAAAATAATTTAACTATTATTTGGACGCTTCTAAGTGAAAAACGAGCAGTTGGGCTTTCTAATAACTCACCGGAAAAATGGCTTGAATTTTCAGGTGTTTACACGTTTAGTGAAAGCGGTGAATTAACAGGAACTTTGAATGATTTTGTTCAGCCCGATCATAATAAAATTTTGTCAGCAAATGAACCTAGACCAGTATCTAACACTCCGGAGGATCTCTTGAGTTTTTTTAAAAATTTTGAAATGCAAAATGAAGATTCACTTGATACTTAAATATGATGACGTGAAATTTACTACTTAAGTCTTTTTAGTGACTCAAGAGACTATTCATCTTTCAGATTTTTATCTGTAGCAATCACTGCTTTTTAATGGGTAATCCTGTACCAATTAGTTAAAGCAACTACTTAAACAGTTAAAGATAGGGGCATGACTTGCCCCATTTTCTGACTATCCATTGAGCTTGAAAATGATGTGTATAGCTCCCGATTTAAAAGTTAGCAAAGCCTTTAATTACCGCCGTCAAGCTGCATAGTGAGACGTCGTTGAATTTGATGCATTAAAAGACGCGCTACTCATCGCCATGGAAACTTCAAAACCGACTTCATTCAACATCCAGTCTTCAATTTTTATATGCCATACACGTAATAAGTCAAGTGGGCGACGGCGATAATGCTTCTCAGCAATGGCTGAAGGTTTATGCCCCATAATTTGCGCACTAATTCCAACTGGACACTCAACCCATTCAGCCAATGTCCCAAATGATCGGCGTAAGTCATGTATTGATAAATGTGGTAACTCTGCCGCTTTTAATGCTCGATTATGAGCCTTACGAGGTTCGGTGATTCGTCCAGAAGCTGAACGTTTACTTGAGAAAACCCACATATTTATACGAGGTAGGCCTTCGAGTAACGATGCAACGTAAGGTGTTAAAGGTATAACTCGTTCACCCTCTATTTTATCTTTAAGCAGAAATCGCTTCCATCGAAAATCTACATATTCCCAGCGTAGGGTTGCTTACTCTTC
>CAYJUB010000297.1:0-3913 GCA_964373145.1 uncultured Moraxellaceae bacterium | reverse complement strand
GTTTATTTCTATCCCGTGTCGATGTGGATTTTTGCAAGGAGCTGCATTTGTCACGCAGTTTATTGCCTTTTTCTGATCCACGTGTATCCCCGATGTTTGGCAATTTAGCAGGGCTGCCGCCTGCGCTCATCGTCACCGCAGCCTTCGATAGCCTACGTGACGAAGGTGAGATGTATGCAATTAAAATGCGTGAAGCGGGTTCGGATTGCATTGCCTATCGTGTGGAAGGTCAGGGACATGGTTTTGTCAGTATGGCGACAGTTAATCGAGCGGCATTTGAAGCGACGAAGCGAATTGCGAGGGATTTTAGGATGTTGTTGGATGGATTAGGGTAATTTCAATATAGGGGTTACCCTTGTGGTTGCCCGCTTTCCAGTTATTCTTCGTGCTACATAATGCAGGACTCCCACAAAATACTTGTAACCGAGAGGTTCTAATATGATAAAACAACCGAAGTTCACGAATATTGATGACTACCTCACATCTGTCTCACCAGACGCCAAACCTATCCTAGAAGAAATACGAAGACTCATTCAGACCCAAATTCCGAATGCAGAAGAAACCATCAGTTATCAATTACCCGCCTTCAAACTGGGTCATACTTTTATTTACTTTGCAGCCTTCAAAAAGCATATCGGCATATACCCACCAGTGAGTGCCGACAACAACCTCGTAGAAGCATTGCTACCATACAGAGGTGAGAAAGGTAATTTGAAGTTTCCACTCGATCAACCCATGCCTTATGAGCTGATTAAACAAGTGATTACAGCATTGGCAAAGCAGTCGAAGGTTTCAACATAAAGAAACGAACAAGCGATATCACAACGATAAGAAAGTCAGACGACTCACCCTCTCAACACATCCCCAGTCCCGACATCTCGAATCACACTCGGCTGGGTCGCCCCACCCGTCGCACCCTCTAAAACAAAAACCTGATCGCCAAAATAAGCACGAACCATGGATGCATCTACCGCAGAAACTTCACCACTTGGATTGGCACTCGTCGATACAATCGGTCGCCCAAATACACGGCACAACGCTTGCGTTTGCTGATGCTTCGTCACACGCACAGCCACTTGCTGATGCTCACCTGAAATCCACTTTGGAACATCGGCGGTTAACGGTACAAGCCATGTCGTCGCTGGCGCAGAGACATCAGACCAACTGGCGATAAGCTGCTGTCTTTGTTCAGATGTTAATTTCTCTAAAAATGGTTCAACTTGCTCTATATCTGCCGCAATTAAAATCACGCCTTTCTCAACAGGTCGCTGCTTCAATCGTAGTATTTGTAATACTGCCTGCTCATTCCACGGATCACAACCCAAACCCCAAACTGCCTCAGTGGGATACGCAACCACTTGACCGTCTCGCAGTGCAGCAACAGCCAAATCTAACCGCTCATGAATATGTGTCATACCCGACACCGTTGATATAAGCCACCCACCTGCGTCACCAACCCTGACAATTCAAGCTCCATCAAAAGTCCCGACAAAGTCGCCACATCAATCCCACTACTCTCAACCAACGTATCCACACTCTGCCCCGTCCAATCCAAATGCACCATCAATGGCTGCAAATGTGGCTCTATCGGCGTAGCTGATGACACAGTCTGATCAACCTTATTAGAGGTTGCTGACAACTCAGCAGCTAGCAACGGATTCCGCGATAAATTCAAATCTTCCAAAATATCGTCAACACTCGTCACCAACCGCGCGCCCTCACGAATCAACTGATGACAACCAGCCACTTGCTCATTCCCGAAATGCCCCGGAATCACCAACACATCACGACCCTGTTCAGCCGCCAACCGCGCTGTGATTAACGATCCACTTTTCAGTGCTGCTTCGACAACCAATACACCGACTGACATCCCACTGACAATTCGATTTCGTCTTGGAAAATGATGCGCGAGCGGTTCCGTTTTCGGCATGAATTCAGTGAGAATCAAACCACCTTCCGCAACAATCTGATCGTACAACGGCTGATGCGCCGTCGGATAACACACATCGATTCCTGTTCCCAACACCGCAATTGTCCGTCCACCACCAGCCGCCAACGCACCGCGATGACAATCCGCATCAATGCCTTGCGCCAAACCACTACTAATCCAAATTCCTGATTGCGCCAGACTCTTTGCAAATTCAAACGCAGTTTTACGTGCGCTCGGCGAAGGCTTACGCGTACCCACCATCGCCAATTGTGGTTGATGTAAGCAATCGACATTACCGCGATAAAACAGGAATGGTGGTGGGTCAGTGATTTTATTTAAGAGGGCGGGATATTCTGGCATCTGCTCATAGAGCAGATAAAAATCACCGCACTGTATGGCTTGAACTGTTTGTCCAAAACGCTGATATTCTTTGCCCTGAACATGCCAATCATTCAAGCGTTTGATATGGCTGGCATGTAAGCCAAGCGACTTCCAATCAGCAACTGAGGCCTGAATCGCGCGCTCGGCATGACCGAAATGAGCAATCAATCCACGCCAAGTCACCGTCGAATGATTAACCAAATGCCACAAGGCCAGCTCATTGAGCCAGCCTTGGGAGGGAAAATTATTGATTAAGGTAGAAATTGAAAATGAACTCTGATGAATTTCAGCAAGATTGCTAACATTATCGACTGATCCTTCAAACTCAACTTCATCAGTAAATAATGCCAGCGTCATTTCATACTCATATCGCGTTGCGATTTATGTCTGTTTTTTATTGGACTTATTCAGCGCTTGAAACCGGTGGACGCAGTTCGTCACCCACTTTAATCACGCCTTTGGATTCAAGAACAATCGCATAGCTCAATTTATCGAAAGTACGGAAGACCATCGCTAAACCAGTCCGCTCACTTGGCAAACGAACTTGCTGGCCACCAGCCTGACGATCTTGCACAACTTCACCACGGCGATAAATCGAAAATACTTGTCCAGTTTGCACGTTTTCACGTAAGCCACGGTTGATCGCGATGGTGCTGTTAATTGCTGCACTATCAATACTATCCAATACACGGATGATACGTCCGCCTGGCGCAACACTTTCAGAATTGTTTGGATAAAAAATGCCTGGGTAGTTATTCACATCTTCAGACATGATTTTATCGCCTTGACGCACTTCCTGTTGCAGACTTTCTGTCAACTCAATCGTTGACACATCTTTGTCTACCGCAGTTGCAGTCGCTCGGGCAATGAGACGCGCTTCGTAACCCAAAACTTCTTTGGTTTCTGGATCTACATACGCATCGCCAGCACGATAGACACCATAACTATCGCCAATCACTAATAGACCGCCACGGACATAGACTGAATCACCCGCTCCTGCGAGTACGTGACTATCATTTCCAGCAAGAACATACGGTGCTTTTTTAAGTGTGCTGCTATCAACCACGGTACCATCAATCAACCACGATTTAATATCTTTCAAAGGCACTGCAGGAACTGCTAGACCCAATTCTTCTACACGAATTCGAGGTTGTAGTTTTAAGCTTTCTAAATCTGTTGCATCCATGCGACGTTCGATGCCCGCACAGCCATCACCTTGATCAACGCCAACCACGGTACGACCTTTGATATTACACAGAAGCAAACGATCACCCGGATAAATCCAATGTGGGTTTTTAATGTGACGATTGGTCGCCCAAATTTCTTTCCAGCGCCAAGGACTTTTCAAAAATTTTCCTGAAATATCCCATAAGGTATCGCCTTTTTTAACGATATAAACGTTTGGAGCATCAGCACGTACATCAGGCATAGGATTATTTTTTGCGGATGCAAACATCGGCATACCGAGACCGAGAGCCACCGCCAACGCAAGGGTGGTCACACGATTTTTGTTATTCATGATTTTCTCGCTTAGAGACTTCGATGGTTCTGAAACGATTTGTGAATTTGGTAAACTGTTCTGCATGTATTTAGACATAGACA
>CAYJUB010000296.1:0-3929 GCA_964373145.1 uncultured Moraxellaceae bacterium | reverse complement strand
TTCCGATCTATTAACCCAATGCCACGGATTCGTAATCTAAAAAAAATAGTGTTCTTCAAACCTGATCGAAGCGTGCGATATGAGCATATCAACGGATTGTTTAGCGAAGCGGTCAATTGGGAGCTCATAGAAACACATTTGCCCGATATGCTAAGAATTGCTTTATCAATAAAAGCAGGAAAAATAACACCATCGACCATATTACGTCGCCTTGGAACCGCAAGCCGCAAAAACAAATTGTATTTTGCATTTCGCGAACTGGGGCGAGTGGTGCGAACAGAATTTTTGTTAAAATACATCGGTGATGTTGAGTTGCGGAAAACCATCAATGCGGCGACCAACAAAAGTGAAGAGTTCAATCAATTTATCAAGTGGTTATTTTTTGGGAATCAGGGAGTAATTGCCGAAAATGTACGTCATGAGCAACGTAAAGTTGTTAAGTACAATCAATTAGTTGTTAATTTAGCAATCTTACACAATGTTGAGGCGATGACGGGAGTATTGAAAAAAATGCAGGAAGAGGGAGTTCCGATCAATGAAGAGATTCTGGCAGGTTTAGCACCATATCGCACAGAACACATTAATCGTTATGGTGATTACACGCTGAATTTAGATCAGAAATTACCACCTATGAATTACAAGATACGTATCTTATAGAATAGAATTCAATAGGTTATACTCGTTTTTGCGGAATTTTACGTGAATCCCAGCCGACCCTCTATATTGACGCGACACTTGCGCAATTAAAGAGAGAGGGCTACCCCGTGCTGGATCAGGATGCGGCACGGTTGTCGCCATTCGCCCATGAACACATTAATCTGTTGGGCAGATATTCATTTGCTGTGCCCGATGAGGTCATCAGGGGCGAGCTACGGTCATTGCGGAATCCTGAGGATGTGAGTTCTTAACGTGGTTTTACGTTCCATTGCTCCCTAAACCCCCATTACGAGAGCTTGGGCGTATTGAGCGCACACTGTTTATCTTGGATTGGTTGCAAAGCGTAGAACTACGCCGTCGGGTTCAAGCTGGATTAAATAAAGGTGAAGCCCGTAATGCATTAGCGCGCGCCGTTTTCTTTTATCGATTGGGTGATATTCGAGATCGAAGCTTTGAGCAACAGCGTTATCGAGATACCTTGCTGCAATATCTGTCACCGCTGGGGTGGGAGCACATCAATTTAACTGGGGATTATCTATGGCGAAGCAAAGCCAAGATAGGTGGTGGAAAATTTAGGCCATTGCGCGCAATTGAAAAACCTTAGCGTGCTATATTTTCCGTTTCCTGAGACGACCCCTATAAACTGAAATAGGATCAATTTACGACCATTAGCTCATCCCACCGAGTTAAATAACTCGGTGCGCTAGAGTATTCTATCATTTATATTTTTTTAATCGGATTACGCTCTAAAGCAGTTTGAATAAGAGCGTTAATTTCTTTATTCGGATTGGCTATTTTACGAGCAGCAATGTGAGCATGACCACGTTGACGTTCGGCAATCTGATCAGCGGTCAGCAAGCGGCCGTTAGCATCATAGTTACTTGGGTTTTCTTCAGGGAAGTCTTCAAAATACTCACTCCATTCGCCCATGTTGTTACTCCTTTTTAAGTTAGGGTCTAAATCTCTTTTTTGGCGTTACTGGGGGAGTGGGTGAACTAGAATCCAATGGTTCCAGATTCAGCTGCAATAGTCTTTGCATCGGTCTATGCTGCCCATCACCGCCTTCAATACAGGCCTTTCTCATCGAATCTGAGCTGATAGATGCCCAATTGATACTAAACCCAGCCTGTTGAGCTATTTGCGTTAATAACAGGCGTTGTGTGCGGCCGTTGCCTTCACGAAATGGGTGTATGAAATTGAGCTTGTTTAGGAATATGCCAGCGTGAGCACTTAATTTTTCTGCATCAAATCCGCGATAGTAATTCTGGTCGGCCATCTCAGTGAAAAGCTCATCGAGCGAAGTCCGGATCTTCTCATTTTCAAGAAAAATGGTGCTGCCTTTGCAAATATCGACAACACGCAATTCACCAGCCCACGGATAAACATCGTTGAATATTTCACGATGTAAAAAGCAGTGGTAATCAGTGTTAAAAATCGCTGGAGGGGGATTAATAATGAGTTGGTCAATAGACAGTTTGGTGAGATCGGCCTCAATCTCATTGAGTTCACTGGTGTTTGTGATGTTGAAGTGGTTTATTAAAACGCCATTATCGTAGACGTAAGGGTCGCTATCAACATCATAACCTGTAGCATAGTAATGATCTTCTTCGGTGTCAGACATTACTTCATACGCATACGGCGAACTGTGGCGGTTGTAGACGCAGAACCGTAAGCACGTGCACGTGCTTTTACAGACTCTTTAGCGTCTGCAGCAGACATTTCACCGCGATCAACAGCTGCAAAAAGCTCCAATCCTGCTTTGCTGGGATAGATGTTGTCTACCGCTAATAAAGCCAGCGTTTGATTGGTGGTGCGAGAGAAAGTATGCATCATTTTGTCCTGTTGCAAAGTGCTTACAAATTGATCTTATATCACCCTAAGAGTAGTGTCCACATCATTTTGTGACTCACTATATCTTGTATCCTACTGGCCAAGCAAAACCACTATATCTAGTGGTTCGCAGCATTGGCCAATGGGATGTACCCTAAAATCTCAGGCAGTGATTTGTCGTAACCTATTGCATTAAGAATCTCTACAACATGCTCTTTGGTAGGCCTTTCAATGCTATCTAGGTAATACGGCATTTTACCGATAATTTCATCGTGAGATGACCAGGTAACAGATTTCTCACCACCCATGCCGAGTAAGCCTAGAAAACGCTCGTATGGCGTATATTCAATGTTCCGGTTTACATATTTGCCAGTGTCAGTCGTGAGCTTGTAGTAATCAAAATTCAAGCCATCATAGACTGACACAATAAGGACATTGATAAAGGCATAGGCCACACCTGGCGCATGTTGAAGCAACAGGTGCTCAGTGACTTGCTGCAGTAGTTCATCTTTTTCATATTGATTAAACAGTGAGGTGCCGGTGGGAAGTTTGTCATAGAAAAGCACTAAGGTTAAACGATTACCCTCGTCTTTCCGGAACTCAGAATATAGACTGAAATTAACAGGGGTTGGCTTATTTTGATTAAAAATGCTTGGATAAAAAAAAGTAGAATATGGCATGACAACACGCTCCCAAAATTTGTTTATATCACTATATCAGGATGCTTCTTGAAGCATTGCAGATAAAATTACTAGGCGTTCGTCTGCAGGCATTTCTTTAAACCGTGCAGCCCATGATTCAGCACGACGCTTGATACGCTGGCGATCACTAAATCCCTTACCAGCAAACTTTAACCAGTGAGCAGTAGTAGGCTCATAATTCATCCAAAATACTTCTGTCCGGATGCCGCCTTCCGACATACTTTGTATTTCTCTAGTGCGCCATCCTTCCAAACTGTCGGCGTACAGCTCAGAGTGATAACCTGAAATCATGATCTTGATGCCAAGTTTATCGAGTAGCTTAATTTGTTTGAGTAATCGCTTGTGATCCAACTCAGAGTATTCATAGCGATAATTATGGTGCTTTGGTGCACTACGGGAGCTTTTCAGGTATGGCGGATCTAGGTAGATAAACGTGCGACCAGCGGCCGCAAAGTCGAAATTTTTTAAAAATGTCAATGCATCATCGTTATGAATTTCAAGAGCTGGTATTTCGAGGTTCTGGTCACGTAACGCGCTGATCGTATGAGGATCCAGATCAATGGCGATGTTACGAGCAGCCGGTGGTTTATTTTTTAAAATTGCACCGGAACCCACGTGTGTTTCGATGTATGTATCATGTGCTGGCATAGAGGCAATGATGGCTTGGTAAAGGCCACTTGCAGCTTTAGATCCGACATAACTCATGATGTGCTCCACAAAAAACAATTCATAGGCTTATCA
>CAYJUB010000295.1:1779-3935 GCA_964373145.1 uncultured Moraxellaceae bacterium | reverse complement strand
GTACAAACTATCCGGTTGGAAAAAAACCATTTTACGAAGACAAGCGTATTGTGGATGGCGTTACAATTAGTATTCCAGCCAATATCCGAATAGTCAAAAAACCAACTCTGGGACATATTGTTGCGGAGTTTGAACAACTGTGTCCTGATAACAATGTCAATACAGCTGCAACGGTGTGTTATGGCGGCAAGATTACATACGTCAATGACAATTTATTTTCACCATTTAATGATAGCTTCACATATCAAGTATTAGACTCCGATCTTACAGCGTCTAATATTGCGACTGTGAAGATCACGAATACTGCAACAACCACGGATAAAGAACGTGCTGGTGGTGGTAGTTTTGGTCTGGGTGCATTGTTGGGCTTGGTGTCGTTAATGTTCATTCGTCGTCGTATGGTCAAGTAATATCGATAGATTATTTACTTGATTCTAATGCGATGATGTCCATGTTAATCTGAAAGCTGCAAGTATCAATGACTTGCAGCTTTTATGTTTTAGGTTTCTCAAGGAATTCTTATGTTGTTTTTGAATCAACGACGTGCACATCCTTTGTCAAAGATGCGCTCATGGTTTATCGCTTTCGGTGTGATCACATCTAGCACTGTTATGATGAATACTTCATGGGCCGCTGCTGAAGTGACATTCCCTGAAAATGTGATCGTGCTGGGTATTGATGGACAAGAAACGGGTAGTACTGGGCTCTTTACGCGAAAAAAATCATCGTTTCAGCTGCCTGCAGGTGAGCATACGATCATGGCGCGCTATGATCGTTTATTTCAAATCAATGGCGATGACTTTGATGTGGTGCGCTCCAAAGGTGTGACGATAAAAGTCATGCTTGCCGATCAACAGACTTATGTACTCGGTTGGCAGCCTGAGCCGAATTCACGCGAAGAAGCATTAGAATTTGTTAAACGACCCACGTTAAAGATCAGTACGACTAGTGGTCAAGTGGTTGCGTCTCAACAAGGTGCTGTCCAGCAGAGTACTTCGCTGTTTGGCGGAGTGATGCAAGGGATTAATCATTTGACTTCAAATAATATTGAGCCTCAAATGCAGCCATTGGATGCCTTGAAGTCTCAATGGGCAAAGGCGAGTCCTGAAGACAAAAAACAATTTCAGATTTGGATTCAGCAGCAAGCTACAAAGTGATTTTGTTTTAGTCGTATCGTTTTTGATATTTAAAAAGACTTTCCTTGCGAAGGTCTTTTTTTATCGGATCAGCAAAATGTGATTTGAATTTGGATTTTATGAATTAAGCATAGAAAAAACAGAGTGGTTAAGGCTATAGTAACTCATCTTTTTGTTGGTCCTTACCATGACTGAATCATCTAATGCGCTGACTCCTGCAACTGAAAAACAATACCGCACTGTATTCTTTATCTCTGATGGAACTGCAATTACTGCTGAGACGTTGGGGCACTCGCTGTTGTCGCAATTTCCGCAAGTTGAATTTGATATGCGAATCCTGCCGTATGTCGATAATGAAGCCAGTGCATTTGATGCCGTGGGTATTATTAATCAAGCTGCACACGATGATGCGTTGCCGCCATTGGTGTTTGATACCTTGGTTGATCCTGTGCTACGCGATATTATCAACACGGCTGCTGCATGTAATTTGGATGTGTTTGAAGGGATTTTAAGTAAGATTTCAACCGAGCTTGGCGTGCCACCACACCCGACTGTAGGTAGTTCTCACGGTATGGTCGATTCGCAGGATTATAAGTCGCGAATTGATGCAGTTCATTTTGCGCTTGATAACGACGATGGTGCGCGTACACGTCAATATGACATGGCTGATATTATTTTGATCGGCGTATCGCGTTCAGGTAAAACACCGACTTGTATTTACATGGCACTGCAATTCGGTATTCGCGCGGCAAACTATCCGATTACCGAAGATGATTTGGATGATAATCGTCTGCCAAAAGTGCTGAAAGAATATAAAAATAAGCTGTTTGGTTTGATGATTGATCCTGAGCGTTTGGTTGCGATTCGTAATGAGCGCAAGGCAGGTAGTCGGTATGCGAGCTTTCAGCAATGCCAAATGGAATTGCGTGCGATTCAGGGCATTTACATCAGTGAAGGGATTCCGAGTTTGAATATTTCTGAGATGTCTGTCGAAGAAATTGCAACGCGTGTGATTCAAAC
>CAYJUB010000295.1:0-1679 GCA_964373145.1 uncultured Moraxellaceae bacterium | reverse complement strand
GTTTGAATATTTCTGAGATGTCTGTCGAAGAAATTGCAACGCGTGTGATTCAAACTAAAGGGTTGAAGCGTCGGATTGGATAGTTAGATTTAGGATGAGTTCGCATGATTGAGAAAGTCGATATTAAGGAAGCACACAAACATTCAAGTTGTCATCGTAACGAGCTAAGAAATAGTGAATGTTGTGGATGTTTTTATTGTACTGATATTTTTGATTATAAGAACATACTAGACTGGGTTGATGATGAAGATACTGCTTTATGTCCAACATGTGGAGTAGACTCAGTCGTTGGTGCTGCGTCAGGTTATCCAATTAACCGAGAGTTTCTTCAAGTCATGAAAAAGTATTGGTTCTAGCCCTATTTAGATTTTATTTTCGGAGAGAATTAAAAATTTCTAAGTCATTTTGGGTTGTTACGGCTTAACTTAGTCTTATATGCCTCAAGAAACGGTGTGACCTGATTTGCACCGACCCTCAGATACTGTCAAACTATGCACCCTTGATATTTTTTAATAAAAAATAAATAGCACAGCTTACATAACCAGTCTGTTGAGTGACATCAGGCTAGTTCTATTTTTTATTAAGATTCTTAAACAGATTTGGATGCCCGCACATGAAGCCGTCGCTTCGCCTACGTTTAGACCAACTGACTGATCGTTTTGAAGAACTCAATGCCTTACTGTCGGATAGCAGCGTCATTAGCGATAATGATCGTTTTCGTGCCCTATCGCGTGAGCATCGTGACTTAGAAGAACTCGTGCGTGTTTGGGGGTTATTTGCCCAAACTGAGGCAGATATCAAAACTGCGGAAGAGATGATCAAAGACGCCAGCAGCGACAAAGACATGCGCGATATGGCGCAAGAAGAAAAGCGTGATGCTGAAGCGCGGATCATTGATTACACCAATGAATTAAACATCCTCATGATTCCCAAAGATCCGAGCGATCAGAATTCTGCGTTTTTGGAGATTCGCGCGGGTACGGGTGGGGATGAGGCAGCGATTTTTTCGGGTGACTTGTTTCGGATGTATTCAAGGTTTGCCGAAAAGATGCGTTGGAGCTTGGAAGTTCTGTCTGAAAACCAAGGCGAACATGGCGGTTATAAAGAGATCATTGCCCGTATCGAAGGTGATGGCGTCTATGGTCGTTTGAAATTTGAAAGCGGCGCGCATCGCGTGCAACGTGTGCCGACGACGGAAACGCAGGGGCGTGTGCATACTTCGGCATGTACGGTTGCGATTCTGCCTGAAGTGGATACCGACCATACCGTTGAGATTAACCCAGCAGATTTGCGCATTGACACCTACCGTGCGAGCGGTGCAGGCGGTCAGCATATTAATAAAACCGATTCTGCGGTGCGGATTACCCATATTCCGACTGGGACTGTGGTTGAGTGCCAAGAAGAACGGAGTCAACACAAGAACAAAGCGCGTGCGATGTCGTGGCTCGCTGCGCGTCTTGAACAAGCGAAACGCGATGTGGCAGATGCTGCGACGGCGACGATGCGTCGTGATCTGGTCGGGACGGGCGATCGTTCGGAGCGTATTCGTACTTATAATTTTCCGCAGGGTCGTATGACGGATCATCGTATTAACTTGACCTTGTATAAGCTAGAAGCCGTGATGCAAGGCGATTTGAATGAGCTGTTGGACTCATTGCATCGTGAATATCAAGCGGATC
>CAYJUB010000294.1:0-3945 GCA_964373145.1 uncultured Moraxellaceae bacterium | reverse complement strand
GGAATACACAAATTAATCGCTTCACCATTCGCAATCGCTTCGGCGTAAGGCAGACAGCCGGGTGTGTTGCATTGACCGCATTGCCATTGTGGTAATGCAGCATCGATGAGCGCAATAAGCTTTTGTTTGTCAGTGATTTGAGTCGAAAGCATGAAAGGTATTCAGTCTACAGCGTAATTCAATGCGCTATTTTAACTGGATAATAGAATGAGGTCATGGTTATTTGCATAAGACTTTTTACAGATTTGATTGACCATCTAAATTAATCAGTCAAACCGATAAATATCCATTCCCAGCGAACCCATCGTAAAACTGGAATGCACCACAGTAAAACGCGCGCCCGCGCCCATAGCAAAAAACAAAGGCTCAAGATGCTCATCCGTCGGATGATTTTGTTTAGGATTCGGTGCTTCGTATTTCCAATTTAAAACAGCGGTATAATCACTCGAACCGAGCTTTTGAATCACCCAATTTTTAAAACTGCTCGCCCAATTCGGCGGCGCAGCATGTGGATCTTTAAACGACAATTCACGCAAATTATGGGTAATACTGCCTGAACCAATCAACAAAATTTGCTGAGCACGCAAACTGGTTAATGCTTTGCCAAGCTCAAACAGTTGTTGTGGACTAAACGAACGTGGAATTGAAATGTGGATGACGGGAATTTCTGCATCAGGATACAGATGAAGCAGCGGTGCCCACACTCCATGATCACGCGGTCGCAGGGCATTACCATGTGCATCAAAACCTGCATCATTGAGTAGATGAATAACGCGCTCCGCTAACGCAGGACTTCCGGGTGCGGGATAGCGAATTTGATAAAGATCTTCGGGAAAGCCAGTGAAGTCATGCCAAGTCTCAGGACGCGAAGCAGTCGAGACTTCCAGCGCGTCACTTTCCCAATGTGCTGAAAGCACGACAATCGCATTTGGACGAGGTAAGTTGTTTGATAACCGATGCATCGCATCCGTGACTTCGCCAGCATCCACCGCCATCATCGGTGAGCCGTGAGAGATAAAAAGTGCGGGCAGAGTAGCGAAAGCCATGATACTTCTTCGTGAGGTTTGGTCTAATGAGCGTACATGATGAACTTCGTCAGCTTGAGAGTAAAGCCGCCGACTGCTTCATAGATTGTTTAGGAAATCTGTTATTTATTGATTGAACTATTAAGCTCGATGGTAAGGATGCCCTTTGTTCAAACTCATCGCTCGATAGAGTTGCTCAATCAAAATCACCCGTACCAACGGATGAGGCAGGGTCAGCGGTGATAACGACCAATGCCATTCAGCCTTTTGCCGAACCTCATCAGATAATCCATCAGGGCCGCCCACTGCAAGCGCAATATCTAAGCCATCGAGCATCCAACTTTGCATCGTTGTCGCAAGTTTTTCAGTCGTTAGATTGCGCCCACCGACTTCAAGCGCAATCAATCGTTCGCGTGGCTGCAAAGCATTCAGAATACTTTGCCCTTCGCTTATGCAATACTTTTGAATATCCGCAACTGAATCCGACTTTCCGCGTCGCGCCATTGGCAGCTCAACAAGCTGCACAGAAATTAGCGGCTGTACACGCTTAAAATAATCATCAAAACCCTCCTGCACCCAATCAGGCATTTTCTGACCAATCATGAGAAGCCGAATTTTCATGTAAATCTACCTATAAATTAAATGATTTAGCTTTTGCTTTAAAGATTTTCGCTTCTAACCCGTCTTGAGCAACTGTTTGAGTCAGGAGAGCGTCTTTAAATTTATTCATTAACATCAAAGCAAATCTCTCTTAACCTCCCTGTCAACAAGGGAGGAATGTTCCCTCCTTAGAAAAAGGAGGGCTAGGGAGGATTTGCTTTTGATCTTCGCCGTCAAATAAACCCACAACTCAAAAACAATAAAAGCCGCATTAGCGGCTCATATCGACATCACAACAATGGATTAAGCTTGTGGTTTCCACAGACTTTCAAGATCGTAGAATGTGCGTGCAGTAGGCAACATCACATGAACCACGACCAAACCTAAGTCGACCAAAATCCACTCAGCATCACGTTCGCCTTCCATACCGATTGGGCGGAAGCCTGCTTTTTTGCATTCTTCAGAAACGTTATTTGCGAGTGCTTTTACATGACGCGTTGACGTACCGCTAGCGATAACCAGAACGTCAGAAACGTTGCTCATACCACGGACATCTAATTCGACGATATTTTGTGCTTTAACATCGACAAGTGCAAGGCGCACAATCTCTAGACAAGCTGCAACTTCTTGCTCGCTGGTGAGAGGGCTTGGTTTTTTTGTTTCAGGTGCTGCTGATTCGTTTAAGGTGCGATCTTTCACGGAGCTTTGTTTCAAGTTGCCAGCATTTAAATCGCTATGCGTGGCAGGGGATGAATGACCTGTTGTAGGTTCAAGATTCATACGGGGATGTAAATCCATAAAGTTTGGTTTTGCGATTATACGCTAAAACGCGCGGCGGTAGCGATTTTTTAAGCAACTTTGATCGCTCAGATGTTGCAGAATATTCACGAATTGAGCTGCTGCTCAGATGGGGTGGAGTGTTTTTGTCTAAATAAATTAATCCATTAGGTTTTTTTTCTAGATTCTTAATATCGAAAATCTGCCTATCTTGAATTTCTGTTGGTATATATAATTTTTCAGTTTTTTGATCATCAATCCGTGGAAAAATCCACAAATGTGTCTTTTCTAATAACTCAAAACCCCCTTTCCATCGTGGCAAGCTACCCAAACTATCTTGTCCCATCATAAAAATAAGTGGGCGTAGAGAACCAATCTTCTGCCGAATTGTACTTAAGGTATCAATCGTGAACGGAGTAGAGGTCGAATAAATTTCGGTTTTATCAATTGCAAAAGGCGTATCGCGCAGTGCGAGTCTAAGCATATCGAGGCGATGCTTCGCGCTGGTTTGCGTCTTCTTAAAAGGTGAGCATGCTGTGGGCAACAACCGAATTTCAGGCTGAATGTCGATTTCATTGAATTGCTGAAAGACGGAATGCGCCATCCACAAATGCCCATTGTGAATGGGATCAAAAGAACCACCAAGCAGAACTAAAGGGACAGCGTTCGACATATTGATTAAACTTATCAAAAGAATGAATGCGGATATACAGCGTTTATAATTGCCAATATGGCATAGTTAGACGTGAATTTCACGATGCTTTATCTACGTTAATAAAACGATTTCTGTTTGGAGTCCGTTATGCGCCCACCATTACCGCCGTTTACTTTAGAAACCGCGCTACAAAAAGTCCAAGCCGCCGAAGATGGTTGGAATAGTCGAGAGCCTGCGCGTGTTGCATTAGCTTATACAGTAGATAGTGAATGGCGAAATCGTTCGCAGTTCATTTATGGTCGCGCTGAAATTGAAGCGTTCTTAACTGAAAAATGGCAGAAGGAACACGACTATCGTTTAAAGAAAGAGTTATGGGCTTTTCTTGATCATAAAATCGCCGTGCGTTTTGAGTATGAATACCATAATGATGCTGGACAATGGTTCCGTGCATACGGTAATGAAAACTGGGAATTTGCTGCCGATGGATTAATGCATCGCCGTTTTGCCAGTATCAACGATGTTGCAATCGCTGAAAGTGATCGTCAATTTTTGTGGGCACGATAGCTTTGCAAGTTTGATCATGAAACAAATAAAGAAGCTACATTATGGTAGCTTCTTTATAGTTAAAGCTAAGACTATTTAATCTTCTGGTTGACTGATAAAGCGATAAGCCCCAGCACCAAGCAACGCGCCAATAATAGGCGCAATCCAGAATAACCATAATTGCTGGAGTGCCAAAGGGTTTCCTGCAATGACAGCAACTGCAGTACTACGTGCGGGATTCACCGAAGTATTCGTGACGGGAATACTAATTAAGTGAATCAGCGTCAGCGCCAAGCCGATTGCAATCGGCGCAAAACCTCCTGGAACACCACGTTTACTAGTAGA
>CAYJUB010000293.1:0-3958 GCA_964373145.1 uncultured Moraxellaceae bacterium | reverse complement strand
TCTCTGAAGTGGCAAAAAACCTCCCACGAATCAATCCTTACGTTCAGAAACTATTAGGCGCATTCATCAAACCGACAACGCGTGTCGATTGGTCATCGGTCATATTTCCGAGTGTGCGCGAAACACGTTTCAATGAGATGGAATACCAAATTCCTGCCGAGCGCGGCTTAGAGTGTCTCGCAGAAGTCGTGGCGACTTTGCAAAAACACAAAGCCCCCGTCTTTTTCCCGCTCGAATATCGCTACATCAAAGGCGACGACATTTGGCTCAGTCCGTTCTATCAGCAAGACTGCGCTTCCATTTCAGTCCATCAATATCACAAACAAGATTGCCGCGAGATTTTTAAAATCGTTGAGCCTATATTCTGGAAATATGGTGGACGTCCACATTGGGGAAAAATGCACACCCTCACCGCGCAAGCGCTTAGACAGCTCTATCCACGATGGTATGATTTTATGGGTATCAGACAAGAACTTGACCCGACGAATAAATGGATCAACCCGCATCTTAACTCACTCTTTTTTTGTTAATGTGATGTCTGATTATTTCAAAGCACTCAATGCAGCATTACAGCAAGCAAACTTTGCCTTACCAACACTGATCATTGACCAAGCGCGTTTAGATGCAAATTTGGCACACGTGAAAAAAATGCTCACGCCAAAAGTGCAACCTCGTTTGGTGGTTAAATCTTTGGGTTCAATTGAACTGTTGAAATACATTGCTCATGAATTGAACTGTCATCAATTTATGGTTTTTCATTTGCCGCATGTGCCGCTTGTTTTCAATGCTTTTGCTAATGCTGACATTCTGCTCGGCAAACCCATGCCGATTAAAGCCGTACAAAGCGTGTATGAACAAAATAAATCCTCAGCACAAGTGCCCATTCAATGGCTCATCGATAGCATCGAACGCCTAGAGCAATATTTGGCATTCGCAAAATCATTAGCGTTGAAGCTGCTAATTAACATCGAAATTGACGTAGGTCTGCATCGCGGCGGTATTCAAGATTTATCTCAGTTTAGAGAGTTATTAAACCTGATTCAGAACAACTCAAACCACCTCCAATTTAGCGGACTCATGGGCTATGACGCGCATGTTGGTAAAATCCCCAAAGTCATTAAATCCAGTGCTAAAACCTATGAACAATCTCAAGCGCAATATCAAAAATATATCACCTGCATCACTCACGAGTTCCCTACTCTGAATCATGCCAAACTTTGTTTTAATGGCGCAGGGAGTCCAACCTTTAGTCTGCATACTGAGCGCAGTGTGTGTAATGACATTTCATTTGGTTCAATGCTGGTAAAACCTGCTGACTTTGATCTTCCAACGTTAGTGGATTTTCAACCCGCGTTATTTATTGCAACGCCAGTTCTGAAAAAACTAGCCACAACTCAAATTCCTGGTTTAGCGTTACTTAATAAAGCCCCGAGTAAAACAAATGCGCTATTCGTTTATGGGGGCTATTGGATGGCAAACTACGTCTATCCAGAAGGCGCGCAAACGAACTCACTGTATGGTCGCAGCAGCAACCAAGAACTGGTCAATGTACCCAAATCATCTGATATCCAAGTGGATGATTTTGTGTTCCTCCGCCCAACTCAAAGCGAAGCAGTGATTAGTCAGTTTGAGCAAGTTTGGCTTTATTCTGGTGAAAGTTTTATACCTTGGGAAACTTTCAAGGCTTGAAGCTTGTCTCCTTCCCCTGAGGGAGAAGGTCGGGATAGGGGTGCTTTTGATTTTGCCTTTCCTGTAAAAGCCCCCCTTTCTCTTGCGCTAGGGCAAAGCAGTGCATTACTGATCCTAACCCACCCCCCTCAGGGGAAGACTTCAAAGCAAGAACAGCAAAAACCAGATCAAGAAAAACCAACTAATTTACGTATTAAAACCCACCAACGCCCTGCATCTACTTGTTGTAAACAGCCGCATACGGCATAATCTTGCCCTTTATAGAATTCGTTGGAAAGTACCTACGCCATGATGCGAACCCATTACTGTGGCTCATTAACCGAAGCCCTGCTCGAACAAACCGTTACCCTCTGCGGCTGGGTACATCGTCGCCGTGACCATGGTGGCGTGATCTTCCTAGACATGCGTGATCGTGATGGTCTCGTTCAGGTCGTGATCGATCCAGATACCCCAGAAGCCTTTGCAACTGCTGACCGCGTGCGCAGTGAATACGTGCTGAAAATCACCGGTCGCGTTCGCGCACGCTATGCAGGCACCGAAAACGCCAACATGGTCAGTGGTCAAATCGAAGTATTGGCCAAAGAAATCGAAGTTCTCGCAACGTCTGAAACTCCGCCATTCCCATTGAACGACGATTTCACCAACGTTTCTGAAGAGAACCGACTGAAATATCGTTACCTCGATATGCGTCGTCCAGAAATGTTAGAGCGTATGCGTTTCCGTTCAAAAGTCACCAGCCAAATCCGTAACTATTTGGATGAGAATGGCTTCCTCGACGTTGAAACCCCGATTCTGACTCGTGCAACGCCAGAAGGCGCACGCGACTATCTCGTGCCTTCACGTACCCAACCGGGTAGCTTCTTTGCATTGCCGCAATCACCACAGTTGTTTAAACAATTGCTGATGGTGTCTGGCTTTGATCGTTATTACCAAATCGCTAAGTGTTTCCGCGACGAAGACTTGCGCGCTGATCGCCAACCAGAATTCACTCAGATCGACGTTGAAACGTCATTCATGAGTGACGAAGACATCATGACCATGATGGAAGGCATGATCGTTAAACTGTTTGATAACCTCATGGGCATCAAGTTCGACACATTCCCACGCATGACTTATGCCGAAGCAATGCGCCGCTTCGCGTCTGACAAACCAGATATGCGCATTCCACTGGAATTGGTTGATATTGCTGACTTGTTGCAAGACATTGACTTCAAAGTATTCGCAGCGCCAGCAAAAGATCCAAAAGGTCGTGTTGTGGCACTTCGTGTACCAAACGCTGGCGACTTGTCTCGTGGCAAAATCGATGACTACACCAAGTTCGTCGGTATCTACGGCGCGAAAGGTTTGGCATACATCAAGATCAATGACATCACCAAAATCAACAATGGTTTGGATGGCAAAGAAACTGGTTTGCAATCACCAATCGTTAAGTTCTTCCCTGATGCTGCATTGCAAACCATCATCGAACGTACTGGCGCACAAAACGGCGACTTGATTTTCTTCGGTGCAGATAAAGCCAAAATCGTAAACGATGCAATGGGCGCACTACGTATCAAGATCGGTCACGACCTCGGCATGGCAACCTGTGAATGGGCGCCACTGTGGGTTGTTGATTTCCCAATGTTTGAAGAAATTGGCGATGGTCAATGGACTTCAGTTCATCATCCATTCACCCTGCCTAAAGGCAGCGTAGAAGAAATGAAAGCCAACCCAGGCGCTGCCCTCTCTGTCGCTTACGACATGGTGTTGAACGGTACTGAATTGGGTGGCGGTAGCTTGCGTATCTTTACGTTGGAAATGCAAAAAGCTGTATTCGAAGCGCTCGGTATTTCGGATGAAGAAGCCGCTGACAAATTCAGCTTCTTGCTTGATGCACTCAAATACGGTGCACCGCCGCATGGTGGCTTGGCATTCGGTTTAGATCGTTTGATCATGCTCATGACCGGCGCATCGTCAATTCGTGATGTGATTGCATTCCCGAAAACCAAAACTGCTGAATGTCCTTTGACACAAGCACCAGCACCTGTTGAACCCAATCAACTGCGTGACTTAGGTATTCGTTTACGCGAAAAGCCAAAGGCTGAAGAAGCGAAAGGCTAATTGCCTAGCGTAAGAAAAAGCCCGATCTGATGATTGGGCTTTTTTATGTATTTCGCTCACTACTTCAAAGTTCACTGAGCCTGTCGAAGTGTACATCTCAACCGGCACCCAATCAGCAACCGCATATTCCAACTCCGCTCAATGAGCTAATCAAAAAATCATCTCGCCG
>CAYJUB010000292.1:2615-3970 GCA_964373145.1 uncultured Moraxellaceae bacterium | reverse complement strand
GCATTGATATTCTGGTTGCCAATGCAGGAATAGCAGGTTCACGACGTAGTGGAACCAATAATTTAAGCGTTGATAAAGCGATTTTTCAGACCAATTTGATTGGTGCGATTGCGACGCTTGATGCGGCAACTAAGATTTTTCTCACGCAAGGTCACGGGCATTTGGTTGGGATATCCTCGGTATCGGCGTTCACTCCGATTCCGAAGAGTGCAGCGTATTCAGCCAGCAAAGCAGCATTAACCAATTATATGAATGCGATGCGTTTGGAGTTGGCAGGTAATAATATTGCAGTGACGGTGATTCATCCTGGATTTATTAACACCCATCTCGCGCCGAAAATGGACAAATATCCGTTTGTGATCAACGCTGATGTTGCAGCTAAGCAAATGGTCCATGCGATTGAACGCAAGCAAACCAACCCGATTATTCCTGCATTGCCATGGAAAGGGGTTAAGGCGTTGTTGCAAATCATGCCTGATTCGCTGATGACAATCGTGATGAAAAATATGGGCAGTAAGAAGTAAGTCTGGAGCCTTAACTGACGTTTGAAAAGTGGTCTGTTTTTGCGAATTGATCCCTGAGTTGGTTTTAGTCTGGTTATGGATAAACAAAGTAACAAAAGTGAGTTGATTCTATTTAAGAAACACACTACAAGGATGTAATAGCAGTAGAAATTGCTATGCGGGTTTCTCACATTTCATACGACAGTATAAGGATAATGCACATGGCTGGATTTTTTGAACTGAAAACAAGTAAAGATGACCAAACCTATTTCGTGCTGAAAGCAGGAAACGGTCAGGTGATCTTAAAAAGCGAAATGTATACCACACGTGCTGCAGCAGAAAATGGAATCGAGTCAGTGCAAAAAAATAGCCCACTGGACGAGCGCTATGAGCGTAAAACAGGCGAGTCAGGCAAATTCTCTTTTAATCTAAAAGCGGGCAATCATCAAGTGATCGGCACAAGCCAATCCTATGAAAGCGAAGATGGTCGTGATAACGGCATTGAGTCGGTCAAAACCAATGGTTCAAGCACTGATGTTCGCGATGCGACAGACGACTAATTTTCAAGCGACAACGCCATGTTAAACATGGTTAAATGAGCAGATTAAGCAATTAGTCTGCTCATTTTTTTGTGGTGCGTGAACCTAACTATGCAAAATCTGTCAAATCTGCGTGAAATTAGAACTTTTCGACCTGATGTCTTTAAAGAGCCGCGTGGCTTTGCTCAACCCACTTTTGCCGAAGCAAACATTGTCCTAGAAATAGGCGCAGGCGTAGGCTTGCATGCGCTTACTTTTGCTCGAGCGAATCCTGATGCTCAGGTGTTTGCAATTGAGCGAACCGCAGAGAAAT
>CAYJUB010000292.1:0-2605 GCA_964373145.1 uncultured Moraxellaceae bacterium | reverse complement strand
GTCGGCGAAAAAGAGGAAAGAGGAGTCCAGGATATCGACGAACCTCATATCGGGCCTAGCGTAAAGGACGTACGGGGTATAGGACCAACCGCAATTGAAAATTTTCTTCCCTTTCGTATCGGGAGGCAGCGCGTTCAACGTGAGTTGCGATTCCTCGAAGCGCTTGATGTTGCCTCCGGAGTCGTCATTGAGGCTTCTCATCCGCCATTTCCAGATATGAATCCCATTCATGCCGATGCGATTCCATGGGTGGTTCATGCTTTGCTACCTGCATGCTTGCAGCAGGTGTTTATTTTATATCCAAATCCTGAACCCAAAAATCCAGCGCAACGCTGGTTTAATATGCCGTTTATGCAGTTTTTATTATCCAGAATGCAGCCGAATGCCACGCTGACATTAGCCAGTAATATCACAGAATATCTCGATGAAGCCGAGCAACAATTACTGCATGTTTGGCAATTGCCTTATGTGCGTTCAGCGGTGACCACCGAGCGGCGTACACATTTTGAGATTAAATATATGGAGCGAGGCGAGCCGTGTGGGAACATCATTGTGACCAAGCCTGAAGATTATGAAACGCCGTTTGATACTTATTTCAAAAATGAGCCATAAAACTGTACTGTGAATGTCTGTACTCTCTGTTGTAAATGGATGGATTCATGTATTGTTCGGCTTGGCATAGAGGTTGCTGTATTGATCGCAATCCTGATAAAGCGAATGCCAAAGGATTTGGATGGATAAGAATTTTTCCCATTTTGGGTGTTCGTTAAGATTTTATTAGATATTTCATTAGGATGTATGAATATGAATCGCGTTTCTCATCGCATTACGTTGACGGCAATGACCGTGGCAATCGTGTCAAGTTTAGCCATTACTGGTTGTAGCAAAAAAGAAACTGCCGCGAGCAGCGATGCTTTAGAAGTCAAAATCGGTCACTCTGCACCGTTGACTGGCGCGCAAGCCCACTTAGGCAAAGATGCGCAGAATGGTGCGCAATTGGCGGTTGATGATCTGAACGCACAAGGCGTGACGATTGGTGGAAAAAAAGCGCACTTCACACTGGAAGGCGTTGATGACCAAGCCGATGCGCGTATTGCAACGACTGTGGCACAGCAACTGATTGATGACAAAGTGAGCGGCGTGATTGGTCATTTGAACTCATCTACGACATTGCCAGCATCACGTTTGTATAACCAAAATGGCATCGTGCAAATCAGCCCATCCGCAACGAATCCAACCTATACTCAACAAGGTTTTGGTAGTGCATTCCGTGTCATGGCGAATGATGTGCAACAAGGTCGCGCGCTGGGAACTTATGCAGTGACAGAGCTGAAAGCGAAGAATATTGCTGTGATCGACGACAAAACTGCCTATGGCGCAGGTTTGGCGGCTGAGTTTGAAAAAGCGGTGAAAACGGCAAATGGCAATTTGATCGCACATGAATACACCACTGATAAAGAAACTGATTTCAACGCGATTTTGACCCGCATCAAAGGCAAAAATCCTGATCTGGTGTTCTTTGCTGGTATGGATGGTCAAGGCGCAGCGATGGTTCAACAGGTGAAAAACTTAGGTCTAAACGCGCAGTTTATGGGGGGTGATGGTATCTATACCCCTGAATTCATGAAGTTGTCAGGCAAGTTCTCTGACGGCACGATTGCGAGTTTACCGGGTGCACCATTGGCTCAAATGCCTAAAGGCCCTGAGTTCCAGAAGAAGTTTGAAGCGAAGTACGGCCCAATCCAACTGTACGGCGCATATAACTATGATGCGGTGATGGTCATGGCTGATGCGATGAAACGTGCTAATTCGGTTGATCCGAAAGTGTATGTAAAAGAGATGAAAACCGCCAACTGGTCTGGTGTGACCACGACGATTGGTTTTGATGATAAAGGCGATTTAAAGAAAGCCAGCATCACGCTTTACAAAGTTGAAAACGGCAAATGGGTTCCAATCAAAACTGTTCAATGATGATTTAGGTCATTGCTTCATGAAAGCCGTACAACGTGTAATGCGTGTACGGCTTTTTCTTTGGTTGATTGATAGACTCGTTTTTTTCAGGATGATAAGCGCATGAGTTCGATTACTGATCGTGTAGTAAGTTGGGGTAAGGATTTTCTTCGCTCAGATGCACCGAAAAGGCCTTCGTTGTTTTGGCGTTTGCAGCGTGGTTTTATTTTCACGGTGTTGAATAAGCTGATTGGGATTTCGATACCTTTCGTTCGACGTAATCATTTTCGAGTGGTTGAGTTACGGACGGGTTATTTGAAGGCAGTCATTCCATTACGCGGTAATAAAAATCATTTTGGGACCATGTATGCTGGTGCGATGTTTATGCTCGCCGAAGTGCCCAGTGGTGTGGTGTCGTTGTTTGAATATGGATCAGGTTATTATCCGATTTTGAAAGAACTCAAGATTCGTTATCTGTTGCCAGCGACCTCTGATTTGACGAATGAGGTTTCGCTGACGCAAGCGGAGTTGGATGCGATTAAGCAAGCGGCAGATGAGAAGGGCAAGAGTGACTTTACGTTGACGTTAGATTTTAAAGATGTGAATGGTGTCGTGGTTGCGCAGTCGGTAGCGTTGTATCAGTTACGGGTGAAGC
>CAYJUB010000291.1:0-3971 GCA_964373145.1 uncultured Moraxellaceae bacterium | reverse complement strand
AAGCGTTAAAGTTTTGCGCGATACATTGGCAGCAAAATCAGAACAGTACAAAGATTTGGTAAAAGTCGGTCGTACCCATTTGCAAGACGCAACACCAATCACGTTAGGTCAAGAAATTGGCGGTTGGGTTGCACAAATGGATTACTGTATCGCTGAAGTTCGCCATGCGTTAGTTGGTTTGTATGAACTGGCAATCGGTGGTACTGCGGTTGGTACAGGCTTAAATGCACATCCGAAATTCGGTGCATTAGCAGCGAGCTACTACGAAAAAGAAACAGGTTTCCCATTCAAAAGCGCAGAGAACAAATTTGCTGCATTGAGCGCTCATGATGCACTCGTTCAAACCAGCGCAAGCCTACGTACATTGGCTGGTGCATTGATGAAAATGGCAAACGACGTACGTTGGTTGGCAAGTGGTCCACGTAACGGCATCGGCGAATTGAACATTCCTGAAAACGAACCAGGCAGCAGCATCATGCCAGGTAAAGTCAATCCAACACAAAGCGAAGCGATGACGATGGTTGCTGTGCAAGTGTTTGGTAACGACGCAGCAGTTGCATTTGCAGGCAGCCAAGGTAACTTCCAGTTGAACGTATTCAAACCAGTGATGGTGCATAACGTGTTGGAAAGCATTCAGTTGATTTCTGATTCTTGCTTAGCATTCAACGATAACTGCGCAACAGGCATCGAGCCAAACTTGCCGAAAATCATCGATAACTTGTCAAAAAACTTGATGCAAGTCACAGCGTTGAATCCGCATATTGGTTACGACAAAGCTGCTGCAATTGCGAAGAAAGCGCATAAAGAAGGTACAAGCCTGAAAGAAGCGGCACTGGCGCTCGGTTATGTGACTGAAGCTGAATTTGCACAATGGGTTGTTCCAATTGATATGACTCATTCTTAAGTTATCAATTTAAAGCATTTATCAAAGCCCATCAAATCGATGGGCTTTGATGTATATAGCATAGAATAATGGACGATATTTAAAGCTTTTTATTATCGGATTTGATAGATTTGCTTTGATTAATAATAAAACGTTTATCTTTATCTAATAGCCATTAAAAAATTATTACCCGTAATACTTCAAGTCTAATTAAATTCGTTCGGAACCCAAATTTATGAAATATAAAATGAAAAAAATTCTATTGTCTGCTGTCATCATGACACCAGCTTTGATTTCTGCTTGCGGTGGTGGAGGTGGCGGAGAACAAGCTGCGCCTGTCGCTCCTCCAACGCAAACCATTAATAATTTTGTGATCCCAGCATTGGCTGTACGTGCATCTGTAAGCGTGTCGACGATGGCGACGTCAGGTTTGCCTGTCAGTTTCAGTAGTTCTACACCAAGTGTGTGTAGTATTTCAGGTACTACCATTACAGGTGTATCTTTCGGCACGTGTACGATTACTGCAAAACAAAATGGCAACGCTTCTATCCCAGCAGCACCAACAGTTTCATCATCGGTGGTGGTTGGTGCGCAAGTGATTGATTTTAGACTTCCATCGCTCATCGTCGGACAAAGTTTTCCGCTGACAGCGACATCCAGTTCTAAATTGGCTATTTCGTTTACGTCAATCACACCCTCCGTTTGTACGATTAATGATTCGGCGTTAACTGCCGTCAGTACAGGTTCAGGGAGTTGTATCGTTCAGGCAACTCAGGCAGGTAACAGTCAATATGCGGCAGCAACACCTATTTCAGTTTCAACAAGAGTGGATGCTGAGAGCTTAATTCTCGCACCTGGTACTGTGCCACCACCATCATCATTCCCTCAAATCGGGTCAACTGGTGCAGACTCAAGCGCAACATTAGAAGGGATTTATGCCAGTGCTGGTAACGGAGTTGCCCTGATTGATGCGAGTAGAAATATCGCCTACTTCGATGCAAATGGGATGCTATTCGGGCTTCTTCAAGTGAGTGGACTCAATTGGAACTTGGACAGCTCTTCAGTTTATTATGGTGCGGAATTTGCGGAATTTGCTGCTGCAAGCGGTACATTTACGACGAAAGATGCTTTTGTCGCGACCGCACAATCTTTCTTAACCACACCTTTACCATTAAGTTTTACCTATGAAATTTCAAATGGCTTTGCTATTCGCCAGTCCAATGTGGCGGGAAATTGGGTATTAAACCAAGGGAATGCCAAGTTCCAGCTTTCAGTGAGTAATACAGGCGTGGTGACAGGGACATATACTGAGAATGGAAGTCTGTGTGGCATTAGCGGTAACTTGATCCATGCCAATCCAAGTAAAAGTCACAATATGTTTAATGTGTCTTTACGTGGTGCAACCATCCCTAATTCTGGTGCAACATGTGGTATCGATAATGGGAATTTTCAGGGGCTTGCCGCTATCCGCTTTTTAAGAGCGACTCCAAATTTTGAAAACGGCTTTATACCCTCGTTGGTGTTGATTATTCGTACACCAACACATGCAAATGTTTGGTTTACGCTTTATAAGCAATTTTGATACTGACTGAAAAAAATAAACGCTCTTTCCGCAAACGGATTGAGCGTTTATTTTTTGCTTAACAGTGAATGTCGTAATTCTTTCTCCAATATCCTCATTCTAAAGCTACAATCAAAGTTGTGTAAGAGATCGGTTTTATTATAAAAGTTATAGGAATGACGCCATGAGTATTGAGAGCCCGATTCTTAGAATTGAAGGACGTATCGCAGAGATCGGCACAGGCTTAAAAATTGCTCGTATGATCCCGAGCCGATTTCATCGCACGATTGGTGCATGGTGTTTTCTGGATCATGCTGGGCCCGTCAATTTCGCGGTCGGTGAAGGAATGAATGTGGGCCCGCATCCGCATATTGGTCTGCAAACGTTTACTTGGATGATTGAGGGATCCGTCAGGCATGTCGATAGCTTAGGCAGTGATCTGGTTATTTACCCCAATCAGGTGAATTTGATGACGGCGGGAAAGGGCATTTCTCATGCTGAAATTTCACCGACGGATAAGGCCAGCACGCTACATGCCGCCCAATTGTGGATTGCGCTCGAAGAGAGTCATCGGTATATGGAACCTCAATTCCAAAATTATCCAAACTTACCTGTGGTCAAAAAAGAAGAGTTTGATGCCACCGTTCTAGTCGGAAATAGTTTGGGCGTGACCTCACCTGTTGAGGTGTTTACACCGCTTGTTGCGGTCGATTTAGTGGTTAAGAAATCAGGAACATTTGAGCTGGCACTTGACCCGAGTTTTGAGCATGGCATTACCATTTTAGAGGGGAGCGCTAGGGTTGCGGGTGAGTCACTGGAAGCGGGGATATTGTTGTACTTAGCAACTGGTCATACGAGCGTAACAATCAACTGCGATGCGGCAACTAGAATTTTGATGATTGGCGGAGAGCCTTTTAAAGAAGACATTCTGGTTTGGTGGAATTTTGTGGCACGGACTCAAGCCGAAGTGGAGCAGGCTCGTAGCGATTGGGTGGCGAAAAGTCCACGCTTTGGCATGATCAGTGATCCAACAGCGGGTGAGTGGTTAACTGCACCGTCACAGGAAGGTATACATTTGAAGACTTAGGTTCAAACCTAAACCAATCAGGAATACACCTGCGATACGCGGAATGATGCGACCCATTGGGATAGTTTTTTCAAGCAAAATAAGCACGGTAAGTCCTACAATCCAGAAGATGTTCATCACGCCGAGTTGTAGTGCGCCGCGTTTTAGCTGGCGCTAAATCCACCATGCTGCTGGATAAAGGTTAGGGGAGACTGGCATTGGCTCTGATCCTTCATTGACAGCCATTGATAGATGCCAGCCGCAATCAGCAAAACTCCACCAAAGACATGACTTGCACTTGCCAACATCGGAGTAAGTAGCGCAGTACGTTCGAGTTGCCATTGTGCCCCTGTAGCGATCAGGGCAAATAAACCAAATCAGTCGATACCCAGCTGCAAACCAACCTGACGCGGCAAACGGATATTGTTGTTGTCGTGCCTGTCGTCCAATGCGTGCGTACA
>CAYJUB010000290.1:0-3981 GCA_964373145.1 uncultured Moraxellaceae bacterium | reverse complement strand
CCGCGAATGTCGTAACAGACTTTATCGAGTTTTGCGGATTTACCGATTTGACGTGCCATGATAGTACTCTTGATGTGAGGGTTATTTGTGGTTGATATGTTTGATTGAAAAACGTTTTTTTGTAAACTGTGCGATGGTTTTTCATGAATAGACGATTGTTTTAGTTCATCTATTTTTGATTCAATTTGCTGCTTATATTCTGCTTTGAGACTTTTTGTTGCTTCATCGTCTTCAGGTAGAACTGTAATGTTCTTCTCTAATACGATAGATAGTGCGTAAGTATCTATCTTGAATGTGCCTAAATTTTTTGAAGTCGCACGTTTTTTTTCTGTATCATAACCAGAATAAACAAGAACTTGGATGTGATTTTTCTTATTGACAAAATACATTTTAGATTGCTCTTAGCTCTTTACAGAATATTAAGAATTAAATGGAATATGTCCAAATTTGAGTGTTGAACATGATGTAGTCAGCATTCTATCTTAAAAATAAAGGTTGATATATGTCTGTCACGGCAATTATTGTGTATTTTTATGTAAATTTCGATAAAATTATCAGACTATCTGTCATATTTTGATTGATAGTTTTGCGTATGATGAATTTAAGTATTGTTATTGCGTTTATTAACCGATTTAGCACACGTTTTCATTGAAAATATGGCACATTAAACATCGAAAAGTGAATCACGATAAATAAGGAAAAACCTATGTCTACTGTCAATAAAACAGATCAAGAATGGCGTCAGGAGCTTTCGGCAGATGAGTTTCGTATTCTCCGTCAAAAGGGAACTGAGCCTGCATTTTCGGGCGTGTATTGGGATACCAAAACCGAAGGTGTTTACCGCTGCAAAGGCTGTAATACAGAGTTATTTCGCTCAGATGATAAGTTTGATTCAGGGTGTGGTTGGCCGAGTTTTACTAAGCCTTTAGAAGCTGAAAATATTGATGAACATCGTGATTTAACACACGGTATGATTCGTACCGAAGTGACTTGCCATCATTGTGGATCGCATTTAGGTCACGTGTTTAATGATGGGCCGCGAGCGGCGGGTGGTTTGCGTTACTGTATTAATTCGGCGTGTTTAAATCTTGAAGAAAAGTGATTGATGAAAACTGATTCATGTTCAGTAGTTTGCATTTTTCATGATTTATGAACGCTGAGTTGATCATTGGGGATTGCGGACTGGCTAAACTAGGTCTAATCTCGGCGTGCATTTAAAATAAATAGCTAAAACAGCTTAGATCGTTGAATTCATATTTTTGAATGAACACTTTAATGAATAGGAAAATTGACATGACCAGTATTTATGATTTCAGTGCAGAAAAATTGGAAGGTGGCGACCAGAGCTTTGCGGATTATCGCGGCAAAGTTCTGTTGATTGTAAACACAGCCAGTAAATGTGGTTTTACGCCGCAATTTGAAGGCTTAGAGCATGTCTTTAAAGAATATCAAGACAAAGGCTTAGTTGTGTTGGGTTTTCCTTGTAATCAGTTTGCGTCACAAGATCCAGGCGCGAATAGCGAAATCGGCGAATTCTGCCAACGTAACTATGGTGTGAGCTTCCCGATGTTTGCCAAGATTGATGTCAATGGTAACGAAGCACATCCACTGTATAAATTCCTGACTAAAGAAGCGAAAGGCATCTTAGGTAGCGAAGCGGTTAAATGGAACTTCACCAAGTTTTTGGTGGGCAAAGACGGTAATGTGATAGACCGTTATGCACCAACGACCAAACCAGAATCGATGGTTGGTGATATCGAAAAAGCATTGAATGCCTGATTTTTAGAATCGCTCTATATGCTAGTCCAATGAAAGCACCCGCAAAAGTGGGTGTTTTTTTATGCGGATAACCCGCCTCAGCATGCTGTTTGTCATGAATTAAAGTCTTAAATCTGCTATCCTTGCCGCAATTTTTTACGCTTTGCTTTATTTCAAAGTAATGCGTTCAATACGTTCCCCGTCTTCATTTAGATTATCAAGAGATACACCATGACGCAGCAAGGGCAATTCCCAGCAAACTCTGAAAAATCAGTGACCACAGAGCCGCAAGTATCAGAAAATGAACTGATTGCCCAACGTCATGCTAAGTTAAAGGCCATTCAAGAGAAGACTGCGCTAACAGGCGGCAATGCGTTCCCAAATACATTCCGTCGTAATCATTACGCGCAAGATTTGCATGATACTTACAAAGATGTGACGCAAGAACAGCTTGTCGAAGGCGACAAAGTGGTTGTACAAATGGCTGGTCGTGTGATGCTGAAACGCGTCATGGGTAAGGCTAGTTTCTTGACGATTCAGGACATGAGTGGTCGCATTCAGATCTATGTATCGAAAAATGACATCGATGAAGTCACTTATGATGATTTCAAAACGTGGGATTTAGGCGATATCGTTGGTATAGAAGGCTATGTATTTCGTACCAAAATGGGCGAGTTGTCAGTTCATGCAACCAGTGTGGAATTGCTGACCAAATCATTGCGTCCATTGCCCGATAAATTCCATGGTCTAAGTGATACCGAAGCGAAATACCGCGCGCGTCATCTTGATTTGATCACGAATGACGACACACGTAAAACCTTTAAAATCCGTGCGCAAGTGATTGCAGGCATTCGTCAGTTTTTGTTGAACGAACGCTATATGGAAGTTGAAACGCCGATGATGCATATCATTCCGGGTGGTGCTGCGGCGCGTCCGTTTGCGACGCATCATAATGCGTTGGATATGGAATTGTATTTGCGTATTGCGCCTGAACTTTATCTGAAACGTTTGGTGGTGGGTGGTTTTGAACGCGTGTTCGAAATCAACCGTAACTTCCGTAATGAAGGTGTTTCAACCCGCCATAATCCAGAATTCACCATGATTGAGTTCTATCAAGCATATGCGGATTATAAGGATTTGATGAAACTGACCGAAGATATGCTGGAGCATTTGGCACTGCAAATCTTGGGTTCAACCGATGTGCCGTATCAAGGCGAAGTGTTTAGCTTCAAAGGGCCATACAAGAAAATTTCGATGGCTGATGCGATTCTGGAGCACAATCCAGAGATCAACGCTGAACAAGTTCAAGATCGCGCGTTCCTTGCGAACTTCGTTCAAACCGTATTGAAAGAAAAAGTGAAAGATGGCTTTGGTTTAGGTAAATTACAAACCATCGTGTTTGAAGAAACGGTTGAAACCAAACTGCGTCAACCAACGTTCATTACTGAGTATCCAGCAGAAACCTCACCGCTGGCACGTCGTAATGATCACAATGCGCATATCACAGATCGCTTTGAATTCTTCATCGGTGGTCGTGAATTGGCGAATGGTTTCAGCGAGTTAAATGATCCAATCGATCAAGCAGAACGTTTCCGTCAGCAAGTTGCAGAGAAAGATGCAGGCGATGATGAAGCGATGCACTTCGATGCGGACTTCGTTGAAGCACTTGAATACGGTTTACCACCGACAGCAGGTCAGGGTATTGGTATTGACCGCTTAGTGATGTTGTTTGCTGATGCGGCAAGTATTCGTGACGTGATTCTGTTCCCGCACATGAGACGTAAAGAAGGCTAATCCTCCATGACGCTGGCTGTCTTATCTGATCTTAACCAGATTACAGAAACGCTTTTTCAGATTCCCGCCGGCGAACGTCGCTGGTTGGGCAATCTGAAAGGCGCGTTACCATCTTTAGTGTTGGCAGAATTGGTGAAACGATCAGAACATCTAATTGTGATGGTCGCAAAAGACAGCGCGCAAGTCAGTTTGATTGATGAAGAATTACGTTTTTTTGGTGTGACGCCGCATGTATTTCCGGATTGGGAAACTTTGCCTTATGATCGTTTGTCTGTTCATCAAAGCATTATTTCTGAACGTCTTTCATTACTTTCAAATATTCCAAAACAAGGCATTGTCTTAGTCGCCGCGACCACGCTTGCACAACGTATTGCACCACCGAAATGGTTGTTGGGTCAGCATTTTGATATTCGTAAAGGTCAGAAACTT
>CAYJUB010000289.1:2022-3983 GCA_964373145.1 uncultured Moraxellaceae bacterium | reverse complement strand
TAATGGGTTATCAGAAGATCGTGGTTCCAACTGATGGTGACAAAATCACCGTAAATGCCGACCTATCCCTGAACGTCCCCAATCATCCAATTATCCCTTTCATTGAAGGTGATGGTATTGGTGTAGACATCACTCCAGTTATGATCAAAGTCGTTGATGCGGCGGTACAGAAAGCCTATAGCGGCAAGCGTGCGATTGTATGGATGGAAGTGTATTGCGGCGAAAAAGCCAATAAAGTTTATGGCAGTTATATGCCAGAAGAAACTTTCGAAGCGCTTCGCGAGTTCATTATTTCAATCAAAGGTCCTTTGACTACACCAGTTGGTGGTGGCATGCGTTCATTGAACGTTGCGATGCGTCAAGAACTTGATCTGTACGTATGTGTGCGTCCCGTACGCTGGTTCGAAGGTGTTCCAAGCCCAGTACAGCATCCAGAATTAACTGACATGGTGATCTTCCGTGAAAACTCAGAAGACATTTATGCGGGTATCGAGTGGAAAGCGGATTCTCCAGAAGCGATCAAAGTCATTAAGTTCTTAAAAGAAGAAATGGGTGTCACTAAAATCCGTTTCGATCAGAACTGTGGTATCGGTATCAAGCCAGTTTCAAAAGAAGGGACGCAGCGTCTCGTTCGCAAAGCCATTCAATTTGCGATTGATAATGACAAGCCAAGCGTGACACTTGTTCACAAAGGCAACATCATGAAATACACCGAAGGTGCGTTTAAAGAGTGGGGCTATGAGCTCGCAGTTGAACGTTTTGGTGGTGTGCTGATTGATGGTGGGCCTTGGACCAAGATCATCAATCCAAAGAATGGCAAAGAGATCATCATCAAAGATGTGATCGCTGACGCGTTCTTGCAACAAATTTTGATGCGTCCAGCAGATTACTCTGTGATTGCGACTTTGAATTTGAACGGCGACTATATTTCTGATGCGCTGGCTGCTGAAGTTGGTGGTATCGGTATTGCGCCAGGTGCAAATATCGGCGGCGCGATAGCTGTCTATGAAGCAACTCATGGTACTGCACCGAAGTATGCGGGTCAGGATAAAGTTAACCCAGGTTCAATCATCCTTTCTGCTGAAATGATGCTACGTGACATGGGATGGATTGAAGCTGCTGATCTCGTGATCAAAGGTATTTCGAATGCCATTGCTGCAAAGACAGTGACCTACGACTTTGAGCGTTTAATGCCAGGTGCAACGTTGATGCGTAGCTCTGAATTTGGTGATGCAATCATCGAACATATGGATGACTGATTTTTCAGTGATTTAGGTGAGAACAAAAAAAACCAGCATGAGCTGGTTTTTTTGTGAAAGCTATTTGAAAAATAACATGGGAAATAACATAAATATTTTTTTTAAACTATTTTCTTTAAAAAATTGTATTACTAAATCATTATTTAATAGATATTCAGATTGTTTGATTAAGTGTTGTGTGATAAAAATGTACAATAATTTACCAACTGGATACATTTATTCATGTCTGCTACAAACTCTTCATACAATGAACGATATTTGAGTAATTTTAAGTATTTTTTAATTTTATTTTTTTCCTTTTTAGTTGCTGCTTGTGGCGGAGGGGGTGGGGGTGACAGTGGTGGTGCTACACCGCCAGCACCTGTAGTCGTGACATTAAAATCAATTACAGTGACACCGACTTCGGCTAGCGTGGCGGCGGGTTTGAGTCAACAATTCACAGCGACAGGCGTTTATTCTGACGGGACTTCAAAAGCGATTAACCCGACGTGGAGTTCGGAGTCGAGTGCAATTGCAACAGTAGATCAGAGCGGTCTCGTTAAATCATTGAAGCCTGGGAGTGCTGCTATTACAGCAACGCTGAATGGGGTCAAAGGCAGTGCAGGACTGACGGTCACCACAGCATTACTACAGTCAATTACTGTGACAACACCGTTTTCAGGTAATTCTAGCGTTGCCGCAGGCTTGACGCTGCAATTTGTA
>CAYJUB010000289.1:0-2012 GCA_964373145.1 uncultured Moraxellaceae bacterium | reverse complement strand
TGGGACATCGCAGATTATTCAATCTCCAGAGTGGAAATCGCTAGATAGTTCATTAGCGACGATTAATGCAACTGGATTGGCTCAAACATACAAGAGCGGTAATCCTGTCATCTCTGCTTCGTTGAATGGTGTGACCGGCAGTGTGACAATGTTGATTACAGCAGCGCGTCTGCAATCAATTACCGTTACGCCAACTTCTGCCACTATTGCGGCGGGTTTGACACGGCAATTCACAGCCACAGGAAATTACTCAGACGGGACATCACAAGTCATTTTGTCACCAACCTGGAGTTCTACCGATACTACAGTCGCAACAGTAAGCGCGACAGGACTCGTTAAATCGCTTAAAGCCGGTAATCTAGGCATTTCGGCATCGCTGAATGGCGTGTCGGGCGGATCGATATTGACTGTGACACGTGCCCAACTTCAAACGATTACGGTTACGCCTTCATTGACCAGCGTACCGGCTGGTTTGCCAGTGCAGTTGACTGTTACCGGAAATTATTCTGATGGAACATCGCAAGCAATCACGCCAAACATATGGATGACGGAAGGAAGTTTCACCGCAAGTGTGGACTCGAAAGGTGTCTTTACATCATCTGAAACAGGGAGCATGGGAGTCTCTGCTGCATTTGGTGGCGTGACAGGTCGTACCAAAATTGAAGTTACAGCCGCGGTGTTGCAATCCGTTCAAGTGACTTCGGCTTCCGTGAGTGTCGCCGCAGGCTTGACGCAGCAATTTACGGCAAAAGGTTTTTACTCAAATGGCTCGTCACAAGTAATTTCATCGCCAGTATGGAAGTCTTCCGATAATACGCTAGCGACCGTTAGTGCCAGTGGGTTGGTGCAATCTCTAAAAGCAGGCAATATAACTGTTAGTGCCACATTCAAAGGGTTAAGTGGTAGCGCACCGCTAAATGTCACATCTGCAGTACTGCAGACCATTACGGTCACTCCAGTATCTTCAAGTATTGCTGCCGGTTTAACGCAGCAACTTACCGCTAAAGGTCGTTATTCTGATGGTACCTCTCAAGTCATTGCCCCTAGTATCTGGAGTTCATCGGATAATACCTTAGCGACAGTTGGTTCGGCAGGGCTGGTGCAATCACTTAAAGTTGGCGATGTTGTGATTACTGCATCTTTAAATGGGGTGACAGGAAGCGCAACTTTAAAAGTCACAGCTGCACTACTGCAATCTTTGACAGTATCCCCATCCCCAGTCAGTCTGCCTAGAGATTTGACTCAGCAGTTGACAGTGAAGGGTAACTACTCAGATGGATCCACACCAACAATAACTCCAACAATTTGGAGCTCGTCAGATAATACTTCGGTCTCAGTTAGTTCGAAGGGATTGATTCAATCACTTAAATCTGGCACCACCGTAGTAATTAGTGCATCGTTTAATGGCGTGATAGGAACAACGACAGTCAATGTTCCTATGCTTAAATCCATAACTGTAACAGGGCAAATACCTGGTGTAATCTTGGATGCAGGAGCTTATTTTACAGCGACAGGAAATTTTTCAGATGGTTCTTCTCATGTAATTATTCCAGTATGGAGTTCATCGGATAATTCGAGGGTTACGATTGATGCCACTGGATTCGCTGCTGGAGAAAAACCAGGGAATGTAGTAATTACTGCCACTTTAGATGGCATATCTGGTACGGCTCCTTTTTATATACTTGATGGTATTAAAGTTACTCCACGGGGAAAGACTCTGTCCGTTGGTCAGACTCTTCAACTTACAGCGACAGTGTTTGATGCTAATGGTGTCCCGACAGTTATTAATCCAACTTGGAGTACTAACAGTTCTCTGATTAGTGTTAGCTCGTCAGGATTAGTAACGGCACTTGCGTATAATCCTGATTATTATTCATCGGTAGATGTTGTATGGCATGGTTTACGCGGATTCGCAGGGGTTAATGTAGTGCCTTAAAAACAACTCCTAAACAAAATATTAATTTAAATTCAGCCACGTATAAAATACGTGGCTGAATTTTTATGCTCTTCCA
>CAYJUB010000288.1:0-3991 GCA_964373145.1 uncultured Moraxellaceae bacterium | reverse complement strand
CGACGAGTTCATCAGTGACCTCAAAGGCTCTCATTTCTGTTTTTAAATCATAAGTTGCGACATCGGGAGATTTAATCAGAATGCGTTGTTCACCTTCATACGGTTCTTCACGACCACCGCTAAAGAAGAACGTCACATGCGCATATTTTTCGGTTTCGCTGATGCGCAGTTGGGTTTTGCCTAATGTCGATAAATATTCGCCGAGAGAGTTATGTGTTTCTAATGGCATATAAGCAACAGGCGCAGGAATTTTGGCGGAGTAGCGTGTCAGCATGACAAAAGTGCTGAGTGTCGGACGTACTTTGCGCGTAAATCCCGCAAAATCCTCTTCGACAAATGCGCGGGTCAGTTCACGCGCGCGATCAGCGCGGAAGTTCATAAAAACAACGCTGTCATTGTCTTGGATATGAGCCGGTGCACCAATCGAGGTTGGTTTGACAAATTCGTCATTTTCATCGGCTGCATAAGCCGCTTCTAAGCCCGCTTGTGCGCTATCAGCCTGACGCGTTGAAACGCTTTCGGTCAGCAGACGATAAGCCTGTTCCACACGATCCCAGCGCTCATCACGATCCATGGCGTAATAACGTCCACACAGTGAAGCGATACGGGCAGGAGTTGGGAGTGTGGCTAGAGCCTGTTCCATTTTGGCTAATGATTTGGCGGCACTGCGTGGCGGCGTATCGCGACCATCGAGGAAAGCATGTACATAAACGGTCGCACCACGTTTTGAAGCGAGTTCACACATCGCGATTAAATGATCTTGATGTGAATGCACGCCACCATCTGACAGCAAACCAATCACATGCACTACCGCATTTTTTGCTAATGCCGAATCAACCGCAGAAGTGAGGACTGGGTGTTCGAAGAATAAGCCGTCACGAATGTCTTTAGTAATGCGAGTGAAGTCTTGGTAGAGCACGCGTCCTGACCCCAAGCTCATATGACCGACTTCGGAGTTGCCCATTTGCCCATCAGGAAGACCCACATCTTCGCCAGAACCCGAAATCAAACCATGAGGATGTTTTGCTTTAATGGCATCTAAATTCGGCGTGTGTGCTGCCAAGATGGCGTTATCTGCGACTTCTTCCCGATGTCCAAAACCATCTAAAATCACCAACACATGCGGTATTTTTTTTGTTGTCGGTGTGACGGCTGGTTGAGGATTATTTTCTGTGAACAGGGCAGTGGTCGCAATGGTCATGGTCAGGCTCTATGAATATGCAAATAGCAAAAGATGCAACGTACAAAAAGTGTCCGCGTGAGAATTTCACGCGATGAAAACTCAATAATTGTCCATTTTACTCTAACATCATTGCCATAGTTAAGAGAGTTGTAAATATTCCGTCTCTATCGAGATTTGAAATGTCTAAAGCGTCTAAAAATCGACTACTGCGTACCTGCGCAAAAACTGCTAAAATGCCGCATCATTTTATCTGACCGAATAAACGACTCATGACTCAAGCCGCAAATTCATCCGCTGTTCCCACAATCAGCCAAGATCGTATCCTTATTCTTGATTTCGGTTCGCAATATAGCCAACTGATTGCGCGCCGCGTGCGCGAGGCGGGTGTGTACTCAGAAATGTACGCGTATGACATGGATGAAGCGGATATTCGTGCGTTCAATCCAAAAGGCATCATCCTGTCGGGTGGCCCAGAAAGCGTCACCGCGGATGCAAGTCCACGCGCGCCTGAAGTTGTTTTTAATTTGGGTGTGCCTGTATTGGGTATTTGCTACGGCATGCAAACCATGGCGGCGCAGTTAGGTGGTTCAGTCGAAAATGGCTTAGTGCACGAATTTGGTCGCGCTGATGTCACGATTCAATCTGCGGATACCTTGTTTGCAGGCATCGAAGATGAGCCAAATAAACTGCATGTGTGGATGAGCCACGGCGATAAAGTCAATACTTTGCCACCACAATTCATCGTCAGCGCCAGCACGCCAACGTGCCCAATCGCGGCAATGAGTGATGTATCGCGTCAATTCTTCGGTGTGCAATTTCATCCAGAAGTGACCCATACCAATCAAGGTGAAGCCTTACTCAAGCGCTTCGTCGTGGATATTTGCGGCGCACGTGGTTTGTGGACACCCGAACATATTATTGATTTGCGTATCGAGCAGTTACGCGCACAAATTGGCAGTGAAAAAGTCCTACTTGGCTTGTCAGGCGGCGTAGATTCTTCTGTGGTTGCGGCATTGCTGCATCGCGCAATTGGTGATCAATTGACGTGTGTATTTGTGGATAATGGCTTACTTCGTCTCAATGAAGGCGACGATGTCATGACCATGTTTGCAGGCGATCATGGCATGAAGGTGATTCGCGCGAATGCGCAAGATCGTTTCCTGTCGGAATTGGCGGGTGTCACTGATCCAGAAGCAAAACGCAAAATTATTGGCCGTGTGTTTATCGAAGTGTTTGCTGAAGAAGCCCGTAAACTCGACGGCGTAAAATTCTTAGCGCAAGGCACGATTTATCCAGACGTGATCGAATCTGCTGCGAGCAAACAAGGCAAAGCCCACGTCATCAAATCACACCATAACGTTGGCGGTTTGCCTGATGATTTGGATTTTGATTTGGTTGAACCATTGCGTGACTTATTTAAAGACGAAGTCCGTAAACTGGGTACGACTCTTGGTTTACCACACGCGATGATTTACCGCCATCCATTCCCCGGTCCAGGCTTGGGCGTGCGTATTTTGGGTGAAGTCAAACAAGAATACGCCGACATCCTGCGCCGCGCCGATGCAATTTTTATGGAAGAATTGCGTAGAAGTGGTTGGTACGACAAAACCGCCCAAGCCTTCGCCGTATTCCAACCGGTGAAATCGGTGGGTGTGGTTGGTGACGGACGTCGTTATGCGTGGGTGATTGCACTGCGCGCTGTTGAAACAGTGGACTTCATGACCGCACGTTTTGCGCATCTACCCTATGACTTGGTTGAGCTAATCAGCAATCGCATCATGAACGAAATCGCTGAAGTCTCACGCGTTGTGTATGACGTGTCGAGCAAGCCGCCAGCGACGATTGAATGGGAGTGAGCAAGGGGTTTCAAGACGCACAGCGTCTTGCCTTGCGAACGCCCTCGCGATGCAGCGCGAGGGCAGAGTGAAACGTACAATATTGATTTACGCCAAGGGCTATGCCCGCGGCAGTACATTTGAAGTTAAAGGGTATTTGAAGGGCTTCTGGAAGCACTGCTTCCAGCCTGATTTACGCCAAGAGCCATGCTCGCGGCATTGAATAAAAAGCCGAATAGCTCATTGAGCCTGTCGAAATGTGCGGTATTCGATAAACCGCACATCGACAAGCTTAGTGATCGTTCTTTGATTCAAACCCATTCACACAATCCAAAATTGCACTAATCTTATCCAAACATTCTTGATATTCAGATTCAACTTCTGACGCAATCGTAATACCACCGCCTGCCCAAGCGACCAACTGATCTTGATGCTTCTGCAATGTGCGAATCAGCACATTAAACTGCCCTGAACCATCTCGATTCAAAAAACCAAACGACCCACAATATGCCCCACGCGGTCCTGCCTCTAATTCGGCAATAATCTCCATCGCGCGTTTTTTTGGCGCGCCGGTAATTGACCCCCCTGGAAGCGCATCAATCAGCACATCAAGTGCAGATACATCTTTACGCAGCGTCGCACGCACCTCACTGACCAAATGATGCACCTGCGCAAAACTCTCAATCTCAAACAAAATTGGCGTGGTCACCGAGCCGACAACCGCATGCAGACTTAAATCGTTGCGCAATAAATCGACAATCATTAAGTTTTCACTATGGTCTTTTTTTGAGTGAATCAAGGCTTCACGTTCGATTGAATCTTGTGCAGTGTCATCACTGCGAGGGCGAGTGCCTTTGATTGGGCGAGTGATCACTTGGTTGTGACCTTGATCATCGATCCCAGAAAAAGCCAAAAACAACTCAGGTGAACAACTCAATAATTCGTGCTGCCCCACGCGCATATACCCCGAATA